>JABDJG010000363.1 GCA_013002595.1 Hyphomicrobiales bacterium
ATTCATTTCGTTAATCTCCATAATAATGTAGTTACATGTTTCTGCACAAAACCGCTAACCTGTAGCTAGGTTTGCTCAGCAGCCTCGGCGGTGCTTTTCAGAGCCGCAACAAGCGATGCCCACTGGCCCTGCCCGAGTTCGTTCACAAGGCGGGTCTGAGCCTGCAGCCACATCGGCTTTGCCTCGTTGTGAACATGCTTGCCGCCAGGGGTCAGCGAAATCAACCGTACCCGCTGATCATCGTCGCGATCGATGCGGATCCAGCCCTTCTTGAGCAAGGGCTGCAAGTTACGGGTCAATGTCGTTCCCTCCATGCCTAGAACCTTGGCCAGTTCGCTCTGGCGCATCCGGTCTTTGGCCATCAGGACCGACAGGATCGTGAATTGAGTGGCGCGCAGACCGGCCGGCCGCAAGGCAGCGTCATACTGCTGCGTCACCAGGCGGGTCGCCTTGCGCAGGCTGGCGCACGTGCAGATGTCGATGCCAGGTTCGGCGAAGTCAATTTGAGTGTCGATCATGTTATATGTATATACACTTAATGGACTCAGTTCAAGATAACTACCCCGATTTTAGTGATTGCCGGCATCTGTCCGGCGGTCAATCCGATTGATCAGGCGGTCAATGCGGTCCGAAAGTCGATCAATGGAAACGGCCAGGCGGGCCTCGACATCCTTGAGATGTTCAACCGAGGCATATTTTTCGGCTGCCTGCAGTTTGTAGCCGGCAAGCTCTTCTGCGAGATGATCGCAGCGCCTGCCCACTTCCCTCACACGGCCATCAAACCTGCCATTCAACTTGATCACGCCGCCGACAACGGTAATCAAAAACAGGCACAGTGTAATGAGGTCACCCAGCGAGAACGAATTTTCCATGTTACCTCCTCAACCAGCGGTCGACAGTGGCGATGCCAAATATGGAAGCCATCGCCACATAAAAGTGCGGCTTGAACCATTCGGGCAGTTCAAGTGGCGTCAACCAGCCCATGGGCCAGGTGCTGTCGACGAGAATTGCAATGAAATATGTCGATGCCGCCGCCTCGGCGCCAAATAGCGGCAACCGGCCCATCCAGTGGCCAAGCCTGATCGTTCGCAACGCGGCATCGGCCTCATAGATGATCCGGTCGGTGCCATGCTGCAGGCGTTCCTTGTCACGTGCGTTATCGATATATTTCTCGCCAAGTGCCAGGAAGGGTTTGAGCAGGCCACCTGCAATCGCCCGCGCCAACCACGCCATCACAGGCCCTCACCGACCGGCGTTGAGGTGACAACGCGCTTGAAGATAAACCAGCAGGCCAGACCAGCAATAATATAAGGCCAGGCGTTCTCGGGAATGTAAGCTTTCCAGTCCGTCAGTTCGAAGGCATCGATCGCATTGCCGATGAACGGCAGGCCTGCCGCAAGTGCGGCCTCGGCCATCGTTGTCCAGCCACGCAACCGCTCACGGATGCCGGGGACAAAATTCCAGGACAGTACGGCCAGCGCGGCCACAACAACCAAACAGATAAATATGATGCTCATATAGCACCTCCTATTGCAGACAAAAAAGGCGGCCCCGAAGAGCCGCCCTGGTTGGATGATGATGTTGTTGAGCGTCAGGCCAGGAGAGTATTTGCCCTGACATCTTCGAAGGTCTGGTCGCGCAATATCTTGCCGTTTCGATAAACCGGCTCGAGCAAATTGGCGGAGACCGGGACCATGCCTGCCTTAACAGATGTCCAGACGCCGTCCTGGCCGCGTGTGACGGCCTGAATACCGGCCTTTGACGACTTGCTTGGATCCGTCTTCACCGTCTTTCGCACATCGGTCCAAACCGGGTCGTCGCCGTAACGTCCGGCATTGGCGAGCACGGCATTGGCCTTTTGGGCAAACCGCAAGTCGTCGCGATTGACCTTTTGCAACAGTCCGGCGCCCATGCCGAAAGCGATGTTTTCTGCCGATATTCCGCGCTCGGTCAGATTGTTCAGGAGCTGGCCGATGGTCGGCAGGTCCATGCCGTCACCCTGGATGACCCGAATGTAATCAGGCAACACTCTGAACCCTTTGCCATTGCGGCGTGACCCGAAGATCTCCATCAGCATTTCCAGGACATCGACCGGGACCCTGGTGGGGTCACCGCTGTCCGGCCGCACCACAACGGTTCCGCCGTTGCCTTCAACCAGCGACTTCAATTGCGTGCCCCAGATCTGCTTGACCGCATGATATATGTCGTAGGAATCCGATACGACAGCCACCAGACGGCCGTCTCCGCCGAATTGTTCGACCATGTTGCGGTAGGCGTCGGTCTCGCGCGCCTCGCCCCAAGCCGTCATTGTCGAATGCTCTGCTGCCGGTATCGAGAACCCCGGCATGTCAGCACCGTAATATTGTTTTGCCCACAACAGGCCCTGCACGGTGTCGGTTCCCATGAAATTGACCAGATGCGCCGCACCACCGATCTGGGACTGTTCCTTGCTGGTGGTGCCGCGTGCGCCAAAGTCATGCAGCCTGAACGGCAGCACGGGATCAGGATCATCGCAGGTGCGGTTGAGATGGTCGGCAATCACCTGTTTTGCATGCCAGGACAGTGTCGCAACGGTGGTTGGATACCAGACTGCACGCAGCAACTGGGTCTCCAGGAACGATGGCAACCAGGGCAGCTGATCATCGGTTGCCCTGATTTGCACCAATGGAATACCCGCCGGCACGACAAGGCCTTCAGGCAGTGCCTCGATCTCTACCGGCCAGAACCCGCCATGCTGCGCTACGATCCGGGCAAAACCCTCGCGATTGAACGGCAGGCCATGCGCGCCGATGATCTCTTCAGCCTCATCGATCATTTGAGGGGCGATGGGCTGCGTGAAATATCGTTTCAGAAAGCCCTGCAGCCCAAAGAAAACCGACTTGTCGAATTTACCACCAGGCCGGGCCTCGATGTATGAACTGACGTTCAGCGTGCCCGGCGGGTATTGCAGGAAGTGACTGTATTTGTATGAGTCGCTGTCCAGAATGGGGTTGTTGAATAAAGTCATGATCACCAAAGCTCCTTTGGTTTATTAGCACCGCGACTCCCGCGGCGCTTTCAGATGGGCACATTGGCCCTAAAACGCCTTGCGCTTTAGGGTATTCGGCACCGGCCCACTCCCCCGCCC
>JABDJG010000375.1 GCA_013002595.1 Hyphomicrobiales bacterium
CTACGACACCGAAGAGATCTGGCGCAAGGACCGAGATCACTTCATGCATCCCTGGACGGATTTCTCCGAGTTCAAGGAAAAGGGCTCGATGGTCGTGGCCGAGGCCGAGCGGGCCTATATCTTCGATTCCGAAGGCAATCGGTTCATCGACGGGATCGGCGGTCTGTGGTGCGTGAATGTCGGCTACGGCCGCGAAGAGATCGCCCAGGCGATGGCCGACCAGGCCCGCAAGATGTGCTATTACTCATCATTCGGGCATCACACCTCGATACCAGCAGCAGAACTGGCAGCCAAGCTGGCCGAACTGGCGCCGGGACCGCTCAACCATGTGTTCTACGGAACCGGCGGTTCGATGTCGAACGACACGGCCGTTCGGATGATCCACTTTTATTTCAACCGTCTCGGCAAGCCGAACAAGAAAAAGATCATTACCCGGCATGACGGCTATCATGGTTCGACCTATATGGCGATGTCGCTGACCGGCGTTGCGTTTGATCACGAGGGCTTCGATCTGGTTGGCGGCGGCCTGATCGAACGGGTATCGTGTCCGAACCTGTATCGCCGGCCGGACGACATGACGGTGGAAGAATACACTGATCACCTGGTCGATGAGTTCAAGGCCAAGGTCGAAGAGATGGGCGCGGACAATGTCGCGGCGTTCTTTGCCGAGCCGATCATGGGGGCAGGCGGGGTCATGGTGCCGCCGCCGGGGTACCTGAAGCGGATCCGCGAATGCTGCCGCGAGAACGAGATATTGTTCGTGGCCGATGAGGTGGTGACCGCGTTCGGCCGGCTCGGACATTTTTTTGCCAGTGAAGACGTCTTCGGCATCGATCCGGATTTCATCTCCAGCGCCAAGGGGCTGACATCGGCCTATTCGCCCCTGTCGGCCTCGATCTTTACCGAGGCAGTCTATGATGTGATCAGCGTGCCGCAGGCTGATGGCGCCCTGTTCACGCACGGCTTTACCTATTCGGGCCATCCGGTGAGCTGTGCGGCCGGGCTTGCCAATATTGCGATCATGGAGCGCGAGGACATCTGCGGACATGTGCGCAAGGTCGGGCCGTATCTGGAGGCAAAGCTGGCCGAATTGTCGGACCTGCCTATCGTCGGCGATGTCAGGGGCAGCCATTTCATGATGTGCGTGGAAAATGTTGCAAACAAGGACACCAAAGAGCTGTTTGCGCCGAACATCAAGATCGGCAACCGGATTGCCGCGGCCTGCCAGAAGCGTGGCGTCATCGTGCGGCCGATTGCACATCTGAACGTCATGTCGCCGCCGCTGGTGCTGACCGAAGCGCAGATCGATGAGATGGCCGACGTGCTGCGCCAGTCCATTCTGGAAGTCACCGATGATCTGACGCGTGAAGGCCATGTCATAGGCTAAGGGGGATCATGAAATGGGGGAGCCCACAGACCCGGTGACGCCGCAGATGGCATCGCCATCGTTCAGGCTGCCGGCACTTGATCAGGACTATCTGCTGGGTGACAGCACGCGCGGCGTGCGCTTCATGCTGGAATACTCAAAGGCCGAGCAGATCCTGCGCAAATGGCGGGTGAAGTCGACCATTGTGGTGTTCGGCAGTGCCCGGACCCGGCCGGACGGAGAGGGCAACAGCGGGCGCTGGTACCAGATGGCGCGTGATTTCGGTGGTCTTGCCTCACGTGAGGGCGGCGCCCTCAAAGGTCAGGCGGGCGAGGATGACCTGAACAACGTGATTGCAACCGGCGGCGGCCCCGGCATCATGGAGGCGGCAAACCGCGGCGCCGATGAGGCCGGTGCGCCAACCATAGGTTTTAACATCACCCTGCCGCACGAGCAGGAGCCGAACGGCTATTCAACGCCTGACCTCACGTTCAACTTTCATTATTTCGCCATGCGCAAGATGCATCTGGCGATGCGGGCAAGCGCGCTTGTGGTGTTCCCCGGCGGTTTTGGCACCATGGACGAGCTGTTCGAATTGCTGACGCTCATTCAGACGGAAAAAATGCCTGAAATCCCAATTGTCCTGGTTGATGAGGCCTATTGGACGTCGATCGTCAATTTCCGGGCATTTGTCGACAATGGGACGATTAGCGAAGATGATCTGGACC
>JABDJG010000406.1 GCA_013002595.1 Hyphomicrobiales bacterium
CCTTCATGCTGGCCAGATGTGCGCCCGAAGAGCGCTATTTCGGCATGATCGATGTGCTGTTCGAGCGGCAACGGACATGGACCCGAAACAATCCCAAAGGTGAGCTGTTCAAGATTGCCAAGCTGGCCGGTTTCACCGAGCAAAGCTTTGATGCTTGCCTCAAGAACGAGGAAATCGCCAAGGGCATCATTGCCGCAAAGGACCACGCATCCAGCGCACTCGGCGTCAATTCCACACCAACCTTCTTTATCAATGGCCGCAAGGTGTCTGGTAATCTTCCGATCGGCGAATTCCGGACCCTGATCGAAAGTTTCATCAGCTAGATTGGTTGAAGTTGTCCGGTAACTCTGGTGATATGCGCGCCGGATTAATGAAGGTGCGTGATCATGAAATTGGGTGTCGTCGGTGCCGGGGCCATGGGTCAGGGCATTGTTCAGGTTGCAGCGACCGGCGGTGTGCCGGTTTTTGTTTTCGATGCAATGGATGGAGCAGCAGAGCGCGGCCTGGAACAGGTCAGAGCGCGTATCAGCCGGCTTGCTGAAAAGGGCCGTTTGACCGGGGACGAGGCGGGGGCGGCGCTGGACCTGTTACACGCCGCGGCATCGCTTGAAGACTTTGCCGATTGCACCGTGGTCATTGAGGCGGTTTTCGAGGATCTCGATCTCAAGCAATCGATCTTTGGTCAACTGGAAGACATCGTCAGTGACGATGCGATCCTTGCGAGCAATACATCGTCGCTACTGATCGCTTCGATCGCCAAGTCGTGCCGGCGCCGCGAGCGCATCGCAGGCATGCATTTCTTCAATCCGGTGCCGCTCATGAAGCTGGTTGAGGTAATCCGCGGGCCGGAGACATCACCAGATGTTGTGGCGGTGCTGAACGACCTTGGCCGCCGGATGGGGCGAGAGCCGGTAACGGTCAAGGATGCACCGGGCTTCCTGGTCAACCACGGCGGGCGGGCCTATACCACCGAGGCGATGCGGATTCTGCATGAACAGGTCGCCACCGCCCCTCAGATCGATGCCGTGATGCGCGAGTGCTGCGGGTTCCGCATGGGACCGTTCGAGTTGGCCGACCTCACCGGGATCGACGTGAACTACCCGGTCAGCCAGATCGTCTACAACGGCTACAATCAGGATCCGCGCCTGAAGACGTCGTTTCCGCATCTGTCGCTCTATGAAGCCGGGCGGTTCGGCCGCAAAACCGGTCAGGGCACCTATACCTATGACGAAAGCGGTCAGGCCGCTTCAGCAGAAAAGGCCGATTTTGTCAGTGACGCCAACCCGGCTGGCAAGATCCATATCGATCGCACCGATGATGCGGCAGAGGCGTTCTTTGGCCCTCTCGAGTGCCAAATCATACCTGATGACGATGGTCAGAGCCCGATCGTTGCGGCTCTGCTGGGGGAGGACTGCACTGCCTATGCCTGGCGGAGCGGGATTGATCATCGCCGGCTGGTGGCGATTGACCTGCAGTGCGACCCCTCCAAGCGGGTGACGCTGATGACGGCGCCGGGGGCAGATCCGGCGCACCGATCGGCTGTTGCCGCACTGGTCGCGTCAACAGGCCGGGCAGTGACACTCATTCACGATTCACCCGGGTTCATTTCACAGCGCATCCGCGCCATGGTGGCAAATCTGGGCTGCGAGATGGCGCAGATCGGGATCGCCGAGCCGGAAAACATCGATCTGGCGATGCGGCTTGGGCTCAACTATCCGCTTGGCCCACTGGAGCTTGCAGAAGAACTTGGCCTCAGCGATACGATGACGGTGCTGGAACACCTGCAGGCCATCACAGGTGAGGACCGCTATCGGCCAAGCCTATGGCTAAAGCGGCGGGCAGCACTCGGCCTGCCGATACATACGGCCGACTGACACCGACGACAGATTTTCGACCTCATACGCACAAGGCCTCAAGCTGCCGGGGAAACGCGCAGGCGAACTCGGCGTGGTCGGCATGGAACAAGATCGTATCGATCGTTGCCGACATGCCGGTGCAGCCAGGCGCATAAAAGTTGCATTCGTGGTTGACCGCTGTCATCGGAAGAAACACGTCGTCCTCGCCTGAATGAGTGAGATCGTAGATGAAATGTCCGACCCAATCGGGCGGAAAGGCAATGCCCATTTCATAACCACCCGACCAATAGGCATCATCAAAAAGGTCATGCGCATCATAATGGGCCTTGGCGGCATTGAGCAACTCGAGAACCGGCATGCCCGGCCGCAAAAGCGGTTCGATAATGTCGAATGCCTCCACCGAGGTGTTGTGCATGGCAACCGCTTCGCCAGGCGGTTCGCCGAGCCAGAACGTGCGGGCCAGATTGACATGGTAACGGTTATAGACACCGCTCACATCGACAAAGATGCGCTCACCCCTTTCGATCTTCTTGCGACTTGCGAGCGGGTGCAGGCAGTTTGACCGGAAGCCGGAGGCCACCGGCGGCAGAATACCGGGAAACTCGCCGCCGGCCCGCGTCATGGCTGCAATCATTTCACCGAAGACTTCCAGTTCCATGACCCCTGGCTGGATGGCATCGCGGGCAGCCGCCATGCCGATCTCGGCAATCTTCGCGGCTTCGATCATGGATTTCATTTCCAGCGCTGATTTGATGTGCCGAACCTGGCGGACGATGTCAGTTGCATCAACCACCTTGGCACCGGCGGCGGCGAACCCCTTGGAGAAGCGCTCGGCGACGATCGGGTTCGGCCGATAGTTATAGAGTTCAAGGCCGACAGTGCCCGCCAACCAGCCTTCGCGCTCGAGCTCGCGGCAGATGAAGTCGATACCGTTGCGGCGCATCTCCAGGGGAAATATGCGGATATCGGCAGATACCGTGCCAATCGTGGTCAAAATAGCTTCGCTGGGGGTCTCGAAGTGGATGGTGCGGTCATGATCGACGTGGACCGCAATACCGCTGGTCGGGGCAAAGGCGCGACCGCTTTGCGCCTGGTACCACTCACCCTGAAAGCCGCTGACATAGAATAGGCTCTCTGGAGACGTGAGAAACAGCGTACTGATGCCAGCTTCATCCATCGCTGCACGGATACGCGTAAGCCGGGCCTCGAACTCTCCAGGCGGAAACGGCAGCTCCTTGTGGTTGGGGGCTTGCTCCAGCGCCTTGAGATAGTTGCGTTTCATCCCAGCCTCCTGCTCTTGCCGATTTGTCAGCTTGCCGGATCAGCGGGGAAGAGCAACCCAGAAATGCCCTTCTTAGGAGTGTCGCGCTTTAGCTTTTGCGGGCTTCGAGTGCCTTGACCAATTCCGGCGATACCATGCCGTTGACCGTCAAGCCGGTCTGCAGCTGGAACAGCCTGACCGCGTTGGCGGTCCGGGAGCCCATGACCCCATCCATCGAGCCGACGTCGTAACCCATATCGGACAACAGCTGCTGGGCGGTCAGAACAAGGTTCTTCTCGCTGACCGGTTCGGTGCCAGATGCAGGCGACGACGGGGTAGCGGTTTGCCGGGTCCCGACTTCCCAGGCCGGATCGGTGATCGCAACGAGGTTGCCGGCATTGTCCGGCTTCCTTGGGCGCCAAGCGGCAACTTCTTTGTCCAGTTTTGAAACATCGGCCTGCGACAACCGCTTTTTCATGCTGGACAGTTTGATCAGGGCATCATTGTCCTTCAGCCGTGCGGCAATGCCGAACCAGTAGTAGGCACGCTTTTGATCCGCTGCGACACCAAGGCCACGTTCGTGGAGAACGGCGAGATTGTAAGCACTGTCGCGCAAACCATGTTCGGCTGCAGACTGGAACCACTTGGCGGCCTTGTCGAATTGCGCTTTGCCGGCTTGGTTGTTGGCATAAATGACAGCCAGATTGTGCATGGACTTGACGTTCTTGCGTTCGGCGGCGCGCTCATACCACAGCCGGGCCGCCGTCATGTCTTTGGGCATGCCGTGGCCGCGTTCGAAAAACGTGCCGAGACGGTATTGGGCCGGCGCCAGTCCCTGAGCAGCTGCCCGGCGATACCATTCAGCCGCCTGACCATGGTCGCGCTTGATCCGTTTGCCATCCAGAAAACGGGTACCCACAACATATTGGGCGTTTGCTTGGCCGGAAATCGCGGCATGGCGCAGGCTTTGCGAGCCTATCTCTGCGGGCAATTGTTCACTATGCGTCGAGGCCGCGGCAATCGCCGCTGATGCCAGACCAGCGGTTGCAACATTGCTGACAGGTGTGGCCGGCGGCGTAGTCGATGGGCTGGTTCCCTGCGGCGCCTCATCATCCTGATCGAATTTTGCCGTCTCATTGGTGACCGGAGACAATGACGCAGTGGCGATGGGCGAACTGGCGGCGGTTGATCGCGTTTCTGCGGTCTCAGCCGCAAACGGTTCGGCGGATCGGGCCATTTTCGCCACGGACGTCATGCCCGGTGTCGTCGATAGCACGCTTTGCTGTTGCGTCTGGCTCGACAGGTTCTGACGCTGCACAAGGGACGGCGACCCGTCGATCTCACCGGTCTTGGCGGGTGACGATTTGGGTGCCGAGCTCTTCTTGCCGAAGTCACTCAAACTGTAAGAGACGGCAGCCAGCAGGATCAGGCCAGCAAGAATAAGTTGCCTTCGTTTGCCGCTAGCAGCCTTGTGTTCTTCACCGTGCTCGGGATCATGGGTCGCACTGATCGTCGTTTCGGGAATGATAGATTCAGGCTCGTCATTGTCAGCCTTCTTTCGGCGCAAGAACGATAATGAAAACTTCGATCCGGATTTGCTCTTCTCATCTTCAGGCTGGTCCGGGGCTTCTTCTTCTGAACCACGTTGCGGCGACATCCCAAGGCCGCCTAGAACCGAAATACGCGATTTCGACGAAGCGTCCTGAGCAGCGCGGCGGGCGGCGGCGATAAAGTCTTCACGGTCAGAGTCCGGTGCCGGCGCCGGATCGGCAGGAGGCGCGGTGAGGTATTCATCTGCCGCTAGCGGTTCTACGGGAGGTGCTGCCGAAAAATCTTGTTCCGCAGCAGGATCGGCAACCGCGGGCTCGAGTTCATCAGGGCTGGCTGCAAGCGAGGTATCCGTTTCGGCGATCTGTTCTGACGGTTCGACCACGGGCGGCTCAGCGGCAGGCGTCATGATTGGCAGATCAGAAGGCGGTACGATCGGCGTGCCGGAGACTGGCGCACCGATATCATGCTCAGATTCCCGGGTGGAGGTCTCTACAGCGGCCACGGTTTGGCCAATCGATTGGGCCAGGTCGGTGCCAGCATTCTGCTCCAGATCGGTCAATTTTTCGATGATCTGCTCGAGTGTGTCATGCACAGCTTCCAGCGTTTCCTGATTGCGCTGGTCTGACTGTTCGGCACTGGCTTTGACGGCACCCAGTCCCTCCTGGAGAGCTTGCAACTCTTCCGATGGCACAAATCCTTCAGGCGCGGCCGGTTCGCCGGACATGCTTCCGGCCACTCTGCTGGCGGCTTCTTCGGCTGCCTCTTTGGCCCAAATTCTATTCTGCTCAACACTCTCAAACAGCTGCGAAATTGAACTTTCGATGGTATCGAGAGTGCCGAGCTTGTTCTCGGTGGCCGTCAGACGATCGTTGACCGATGTGATCTGGGTCATCAGGTCGCCACCTAACGCACCACCTGCGCCGGGGGCCATCGCCTGCTTGAGCTGGTCGTCAAGGTCGTGAACCCGCTGTTCCAATTCACTAACCTGCGAGGGAACGCCGTCGTCTGCCGGCGACTGTTCCAGTTTTGCTGCCAACTCACTCAAGCGCTGCTCGATGTCGGCGATCGGCGACAGGTCCGGGCCGGTGCTGATCTGGCCGGTCAGTTGCTCAATAGCCGCGCGCAGGGCTTGAACATCGTGCTCGGATGCTGATTCCGTCTTGATGTCATCGAAGCGCTGATTGAGGCTTTCGACCTCGCCCTGCAATTTGGCAAGCTGTGGGGATTCCTGCTCGGCTGCCCGCATCTCCTGAATGACGGTCTTGAGCTTATCTTCAATCTGCTTGCTTTGATCCTCAGCCGAGCGGGCGGCGATGGACTGGGCCTGTTCGGCGAATGCATCGGTAGAGTGGCGGACGGCATCGATACGCTGGGACAGCTGGTCGATGCTGGAATCTACATAACTCCTGGCGCTTTGAACCGCATCTTCCCTGCCTTGATCGAGGCGGCCGGCCAGGACGTTGATGCGTTGCTCGAGCGAGACGATTGCCGGGGCCTTGCTGTCGATGCCCTGTTTCTGTGCGTCGGTGGCACGTTCGGCAATATCGGCCATGCGCTCTTGAATGACGGTAATCGTATCTACTGTGCGCTTTTCGGAATTTTCGATGTGATCAACGATGTTTCTGAGCGCAGTTTCGAGCGCAGAAAAGCCGGGAACATCCTCGGGCCGCTCAGGCATGCCGCCCGTCGGTGCCGCGGCCAGCCGGTCGGTCATGGCCTGCAGGCGCTGGTTGACCTCATCAATGGCGGCATCGGAACGGCGCTCATTGGCCTCTATGCGATCAATGATGGATTTTACGTCTTTGGCGCCGTCCTTGGACTGAATATAGCCTGCAACGGCAGTATCCTGGCTTTTTTGCGTCAGGTTGTTCAGCTGATCGGCAAGCTCGTCGAGCCGGTCCTTGATTTCGACTTCGCTTGGCTGGTCTGCCGAAGCGCCGCGGGCGGACTTGCGCTGACCTGCCTTCTTGGCGGCTGCACTGGTATGACCGGACCCGCTTTCGGCAGTCTCAAGAATGATGGAGTTTAGCCATTGGCCGAGGGTCAGGCCGGCGTCACGGGCAGCCGATTTTGCTGCCTTACGGGCCTGGTCGTCTATGCCCTTAACACTCCACGGAACTCCCGGCCTCATATACTGTCTCACTTGTGCTAATCGTTGGCCACTCGCACATTGCCGGGAACGCTCCTGATTCGGTTCCAGACAATGCTACAGCTCTGAAAGTTAACGGTTTTGGTAAACATTCAGTTAAATGAGCTCATATTCACGATTTGATCGCCGAAATCTGACTTGACGTGGGGGCCACTTTTGCACCAAGCTCATCAGGTGACTGTATGGGGACAGTTGGATCTGACGGCGAGTAACACTGTCGCAGGCCACGGGGCTGATGTTGACGTCAACGTTATGCGTGGCCATATGGGCAGCGTTGGTTCAGGTTTTGAGCCGGCGACCGCCATATTTAATGAGGAACATATGAAAGATATCTCGACACCTCAAACGGATCGCGACAAGACATATTCGATTACCCAATTATGCCGCGAATTCGACGTAACGCCGCGTACGCTGCGTTTCTACGAGCAAAAAGGCCTCCTGGCACCAGCCAGACGCGGCTGGACACGGATCTTCAACTACCGTGACCGTGCTCGTTTGCAGCTCATTCTGCGCGGAAAACGGGTTGGCTTTTCTCTGGAAGAAATCAAGGAAATGCTCGACCTGTACAAACTTCGCGATGGTCAAATGACACAATTGACCGTTGCTTCGACGAAATTGCGCGAACGCCTGGTCGCATTGCGTCAACAGCGTGTTGAAATCGATGAAGCAATTGCCGACCTCGAGCGGACCTGCGATATCGTCGACGGAATGCTCAAGGAAAAAGGCGCAGATTTGGCTGCTTCAGCCTAGTTCTGCCGGTCTAATTCCTGTTGTGGTACGCGTACCGGGGGCACTGGCGCGCGTACCAGTTTTTTTCAGTTGATTTTGTTTCAGGCGTCTGGACCATAGGCGTGCACCAAACAATCAGGTGATAATCGCAGATGGAAACCACCGATTTGCCGAAATCCTCGTGGATGAACGAGGAACTGGATATGCTCGAAAGCGCTTGCCAGCGCTTTTATCAGGAAGACTGCGCGCCGCACTACGAACGCTGGGAAGAACAGGGTAGCTTTGACCGCGATGCCTGGGTCAAGGCTGGTGAAACAGGTCTGCTCGGCGCCGAAGTTCCCGAAGAATATGGCGGCCCAGGTGGGTCGTTTGCCCATGATGCAGTGATCACCTACCAGGCAACCCGCATGGGCATCGATGGTTTTGGCGCGCCGCTGCACAATGCCATCGTCATTCCCTATATCCTGCAATACGGATCGGAAGATCAGAAGAAACAATGGCTGCCGAAGCTGATCAGTGCTGAATACATCAGTGCGATCGCAATGACCGAACCTGCCGCCGGGTCGGATCTGCAAGGGGTCAGGACCACGGCGCGCAAGGACGGCAATCACTACGTTATCAACGGCCAGAAAACCTTCATCACCAATGGTCAACTCGCCAACTTCATCATCGTTGTCGCCAAAACCGACCCGAAAGCCGGCGCCAAGGGCACATCATTGTTCGTTGTCGAAACCGATGACGTGGATGGTTTCCGGCGCGGCCGCAACCTCGACAAGATAGGACTGAAATCCAACGATACGTCGGAATTGTTCTTCGATGACGTACGCGTTCCGGCCTCGGCACTGATCGGCCCTGAAGAGGGTGAGGGCTTCATCCAGTTGATGGAACAGCTGCCGCAAGAAAGATTGCTGATCGCCCTGCAGGCGATGGGGCGCATCGAACGGGCGCTGGCTGAAACGGTCGCCTACGTCAAAGAGCGCTCGGCATTCGGCAAGAAGGTCATCGAGTTTCAAAACACCCAGTTCGAACTTGCCGAGATCAAGACTGAAGCCACTGTCGCGAAGGTTTTCGTCGATCATTGCGTTGCCCGGCACCTGGCTGGCGAACTGGATGCAGCCACGGCCTCGATGGCGAAATACTGGCTCACGGATTTGCAATGCAATTTGATCGACCGTTGCCTGCAATTGCATGGTGGCTATGGCTATATGAACGAGTACCCGATTGCCCGGATGTACCGTGACGCCAGGGTCGAACGTATCTATGGCGGCACCAACGAGATTATGAAGCTGCTGATCGCAAGATCGCTTTAGGGCCTGTTGACGTTCAGGCCCTGGTTAGTCAGGAGGCCACGATGCCCGATTGTTTCGTCTATGATCATGTACGCACGCCGCGCGGACGCGGAAAACCCGATGGTGCATTGCACTCCGTCACTGCCCTGGAGCTGGCGAGCCAATCGCTGGGTGCAATCCGCGACCGCAATGCTGTTGATACCAGTAGGGTAGACGACGTGGTGCTGGGCTGCGTTGATCCGGTCGGTGAAGCCGGCGGGGATATCGCCCGCGCCGCTGCGCTGAACGCCGGTTATGACGAGAAAGTGCCAGGCATACAGATCAACCGGTTTTGTGCCTCTGGGCTCGATGCGATCAACTTTGCTGCATCCGAGGTCATGTCCGGCCAGCACGACATGGTGATCGGCGGCGGTGTGGAATCGATGAGCCGCATTGGCTTGGGAGCATCCGGCGGCGCCTGGCCGGTCGACCCATCAATCGCGCTCAAGAGCTACTACCTGCCGCAAGGCGTTTCGGCTGACCTGATCTCAACCAAATACGGTTTCAGCCGTGATGATGTCGATGCCTATGCGGTCGAAAGCCAGAAACGGTCCGAAGCCTCCTGGAAAGCCGGCAACTTCAAGAATTCGGTGGTCCCGGTCAACGACATTAACGGACTGACGATCCTCGATCACGACGAGCACATGCGGCCTGAAACAACTATGCAGTCACTGGCTGCGTTGAAGCCCTCGTTCACGACATTCGGTGAGGAATACGGCTTTGATGCCGTGGCGGTACAGCGCTACCCGGATCTGGAAGCGGTCAATCACATGCATCATGCCGGCAACTCATCCGGCATTGTCGACGGTGCTGCCGCGGTCCTGATGGGAACCAAGGCGGCCGGCAAGAAGCTCGATGCCAAGCCACGAGCACGGATCAAGGCATTCGCCAATATCGGGTCGGAGCCGGCGATCATGCTGACCGGGCCGGGCGATGTTACCCGCAAGGTGTTGAAGCGGGCCAAGATGGAGACCGCTGACATCGACCTGTTTGAAATCAATGAGGCATTTGCCGCCGTTGTATTGCGCTACATACAGGATCTGGAGCTGGATCCGGACACGGTAAATGTTGCCGGTGGTGCAATTGCCATGGGCCATCCACTTGGCGCGACCGGTGCGATGATCTTCGGCACGGTGCTGGACGAACTCGAACGGCGCGATTTGAACACCGCACTGGTGACCCTTTGCATTGGTGCCGGCATGGGCACCGCGACCATCATCGAACGCGTGTGAGGGCACAGTCATGAGCCAACGGAACCTCACCATCGAGACGGACGACAACGGCATTCTAACTGCCACCTGGAATATCGACGGCAAGAGCATGAATGTCATCGACGATGACTTCATGGACGAGCTGGACGCCCTGATCGACCAGGCTGCCAGCGACGATGCGATCAAGGGCGTGATCATCACGTCGGGCAAAAAGACATTTTGCGCCGGTGCCGATCTGGCGTTCATGGAGGCATCGGCCAAGCTCTATGCGACAACGCTGGCGCGTGAGGGGGAACTTGCTGCAACAAGGCAGGCGCATGAAAATTCCAGCCGCCTGAGCCGGCAGCTGCGCAAACTGGAGACCTGCGGCACACCGCTCGTGGCGGCAATCAACGGCACGGCTCTGGGTGGCGGGTTTGAAATTTGCCTGGCCTGCCATCACCGTGTTGCGGCTGACAATCCATCGACCAAGCTGGGCCTGCCGGAATCAAAAGTCGGACTGTTGCCGGGCGGCGGCGGTACGCAGCGCCTGCCGCGCCTCATCGGGGCCCAAGACGCTCTGCAGCTGATGCTGGAAGGCCGGCACATCGATGTTGGCAGGGCTGCCAAGCTCGGGGCGATCCACAACGTGGTGCCGGCAGACGCTCTGGTTGAGGCCGCAAACCGCTGGCTGTTGGGTGAGCCAACCGCCACACAGCCATGGGACGACAAGAAATTCCGGGCACCTGGCGGCGCCGTCTATTCGCCGCAAGGCATGATGTTGTGGCCGGCGGCCAATGCGCTGTACCGCAAGAGGACCTACGACAACTACGATGCCCAGCGGGCGATCATGAAGTGCGTCTACGAGGGTCTGACGGTCAAAACGATCGATGCCGGCCTTGCCATTGAGGCACGCTATTTCACCTCGCTGTTCAAGGGTCCCCAGTCGCGTAACATGATCCGATCGCTATTCCTGTCGATGCAGGCCCTCGGCAAGGGCGCAAGGCGTCCGCGAGAGGTCGAAGACCAGAGCGTCAGGAAACTCGGCATTGTTGGTGCAGGTTTCATGGGCGCCGGCATTGCATATGTGTCGGCGAGGGCCGGGCTTGAAGTGGTGCTCCTGGATCAAGATCAGGCCGGCGCCGACAAGGGTAAGTCG
>JABDJG010000037.1 GCA_013002595.1 Hyphomicrobiales bacterium
ATAGGCCCCATGGCGGGATAAAATATCAAACACCAATCAGTGTCCTATGTATGAACCGGGACAACCTATTGAGGTTCCACAGCTAGGTCCCGGCTCAAGGCCGGGATGACGGTATTGGAAAGCCAGACCGTCATATGCGATTGCCCTGTGGCATGGGGGACGGCGGTTGCATGCATGTCAGACTAGCGCAGGATGCGCGGTGTGGCCAAAGCCGATGTGGCGGGCTGGTGGCCGGCAGCGGCGGTGATTGGCGGCTTGAGCTAACTTTCACCGCAATTGCGGAACCATATTGACGCGGACTGATTGTTTTCACACAGTGCCATCTGGAGGATATCGGCCATGAACCCCCGCGGCTTCTCGTTACTCTACATGCGCAAGGATCGTAGGGACTACCGCCTGCCGACACGCCGCGAAGACGAGGAGCCGCTGGATTTTATTGTGAGCAACCTGACATACCGGCTGGTGCTGACCGGCGAGCGATGGCTGAAGTGGTGGCTGGCAAGGCGCGAGCAGAGTTAGGTTAAGTACTCCCGCAGGGGCGCCCTCTTTAAGGCAATTGCGGCAGGATCTGGGTTGGATCACCTGCCGGCTGAAAATGTGATCCGTTTGCGATCAAATTTCCAATGGCGGAAACGCGACATCTAAGCCGGTGCGCCCGGCGTATCCGCGAAGGTCAACCCACTCAACCAAAGAGGAACGCTTTATGACAATTCGCAAATTGACCATCGCCCTTGCCACCGGCGCCAGCATGATGCTCGGCGCGGCTGCCGCCCAGGCCGCCGATATCGTCGACACCGCCGCCGGCGCCGGCTCGTTCAACACGCTGGTTGCCGCCGTCAAGGCCGCCGGCCTAGTCGACACCCTCAAAGGCGACGGACCGTTCACGGTCTTCGCGCCGACCGATGCGGCGTTCGACAAATTGCCGGCCGGCACGCTCGAAGACCTGCTGAAACCGGAAAACAAGGACAAACTGGTGCAGATCCTCACCTATCACGTGGTGCCCGGCAAGGTGATGTCGTCCGACATTGCCGGCAAGATGACGGCCGCCAAGACGGTCGAGGGCAGCGAGGTGAAGATCAATGCCACTTCGGGCGTCATGATCGACAACGCCAAGGTCACGCAAGCCGATATCGCGGCCGACAATGGCGTCATCCACGTCATCGATGCGGTGATCTTGCCACAGAACTGACCGGCAGCCCGGCGGCGCGATCCCCGGCGCCGCCGCTGAACCAACCTGCGCGGGCAATCTGCGCGGGACCATCCGCAGGGCCGGACGCCATCGGCACTTTAAAAGCACAATGGCGTTTCACCGATCCTGCCCTCGGCTCGGGGCCCCTGCGGATGTGTTTCCCGATCAGATGCCCCCAATAGATGCAATTCGTGCGCTGTCACCGCAATGCCGATTGCCTAACCGCATAGACCTTCGATGCTCTCGGACAGTGCCATCTGGAGGATACCGGCCATGAACCCCCGCGGCTTCTCCTTGCTCTTCTTGCGCAAGGATCGCGCAAACCACCGATTACCGGTCCGCCGCGAAGACGAGATGCCGCTGCATTTTCTCGTCAGCAACACCACGTACCGGCTGGTGCTGGCCGGCGAGCGGCGCCTGAAGTGGTAGATTGCATGGCGGGAGCGGGGGTAGACTTGTGCTTGTCACAATTGAATTTGCCCGACTGCTTTGGGCGCAGAAGCGGACATAAGGACTCTACCGAATACTGCTCTCGAGGATAGGGGAATGCCAGCAGACAAGGCTCTGTCTACGGATAAGCTCTGCTGGTGTTTCTCACGCGGATTTGCGCCGCTTGGGCAATGCTGCAGCTTGGGTCTCAGGCTCTACGACAGTTTGACCCGCCCGTGCCTCTGCTTCAGCAATAATATGCTCCGCTTGGGCTTTAGCTTGATCAATTATCTGAGCCGCATCTTGCTGGGCTTTCAAAAGATGTTCCTCATAGTTGGAGTCATCAGGATTTCGCGACGACTGGAACTCGCTACGGACGATCTCTGACAGATTCTCTGCTTGCTCGGCATAGTCCCCAACCATCTTGTCAAGAAACTGCTCATGCAACTCTACATAGTCATCCGCTGAGCGTAGGGCCGGAACCTCCAAAGAAGTTTTCCACCACTCCTGCAGCCGTTCGAAATAAAACCCGTACAGGCTTAGGTTCCAATTTGAAAGCATGTCCATGCACTCCGACACATCAGGTTTCATGCAAGTATTTGGGTCTTCCTGATGACCTTTGGTTTGCCTCGTGTCGTGCTGTGACATCGCCGTGTTCCTTTCAAGAGGTGTGCCGCATTTGGTTGGATAGCTCAGTCTGGATCGTGGAGCTCAACAACAAACAAGCCGATTAAGCGAGCACGACGATTAGACGCCTCAAACCGATCCAATCTACAACTTTGAGAAAGTTACACGACCGTGGTGCAGGTCAAGAACTATCACAACCTCCTGTTGATAAGCTGTGAATTGTCGCAAAACACCTGACGACGGATACACGCAATTCCAGAGGAGAAAGGCTACAGGAAATCAAATGGATGCCGACGGCGATTAGTCCAAAGCCTCTCGCAGGATTTTGATGACACCTGCATTGCTTGGAATGGGCAACTGTATCAAAGGTTCAGTGCCGTTGAGCAATACGAACTGCATATTCTCTCCGGAGCTGATCGTCTCCACAAAACTTTCCGAATCCCGAATGGATGCGACAGAAATCACCAACGCGTTTTCGAGGTGATCAACTGTCACAGGGACAGGCGGCGGGTCATAAGGAGTGCTCGGAGTTTCCAACTGCCCCTGGAACGAAACGTCCTCAACTCCCTGAAGTGGGTCGGGGTCAAGAACAAGTCTGACATGTGGCTCCAGCAGACCTGTATGATGCGAGCGGGTGGTCGTGATCTCGATCAGCAGGGTATGTTGCTTGTCATCTCCAAGGAGCCTTTCATAGCTGCAGCTTTTCGTGATCGTACCGTCGTTCAGCGACCAATCAGTATGGCCTACCCGTAATGCAGCCATGTTTGCCTTTCCTGATCTGCCTCCGGTCACGTTTAAGCCCTGTGTTAGTCTGCTCTGGATATTAGATGGGGTCAAATACGGGACAAGATATTGTCCATATGTTTTGTGGTCTTCGTGCTCCGTGACGGTCAACATGAATGAAGTGATTCATGACCCCGAACCCGCACGCGCACTCGGACGACTGCCCTGCGAAATTTTCGGCACGAGTGATATCAGTTCAAGGCATGGTGACCTCCATCGAATCGTTAGACAATTCGACAGAATCACAACCTACTGATATCACTCAACAACTTTCGAAACAGGCTCTCAGACAGTGGCATCTGGAGGATGTCGGCCATGAACCCCTGTGGCTTTTCCTTGCTTTACTTGCGCAAGGATCGCGCGGACCACCGATTGCCGGTCCGCCGCAAAGACGAGATGCCGCTGCATTTTCTCGTCAGCAACCTCTCTTAACGGCTGGTGCCGGCGGGCGAGCGATGCCCGAAGTGGTGGCTGGCGAGGCGCGGGGAAATTAGGGTGGCGGCTGTCTACATTCTGAGGGCTGGAGAGAACACCGACAACAGGGGCTTGAGCGAGGGGCCGGCAAGCCATCAGGGCAAGTTCAGCAGTTCCTCCAGAACGGCCCTTATCTCGACCTTCTTGCCGGCGCTCCATTGCGGCCGGTAGCTCGGCTTGGCGACCGGGTATTCGATCGCTTGGCCATCGACCGACCATCGCCCGTCAAAAAACAGATCGCGTTCGTTTTGCCGGCGGCCGATGATCTCGGGCGGCTTCGACCAGTTCATGAAGGCGCGGCGCGCGTCATCGACCAGGCCGGCCTTCCAGCGCTTTGCCCAGGCCGCGCGCCTCAGGCCGCCGGTGTTGTAGTGGAACGACAACGCGGCGCCGAACTCGTTTTCCGACAATTCGATCCCGTCGAACACCTCGAGCACCGCCGGCAGATACCGGGTCCGCAGGACCCATACGAAAACCTCCAGGCAGCGCCGCAGCGTCTGCGGATTGTCCTTATACCTTGGATAGACCCGATGGCCGGAAGAATTGGTGATGCCGACACTCCAGGTCCACACACCGGCACTGTCCCTGTAGGCCTCGCGCACGATGGCTTCATGCCCGACAATCTCCTGGGCCACCCGCACGGTGATGATTTTGCTCATGCAGACACGTTCCTGGTGGGAGTTGTTGGATGAGTACGATTTGTGCTGGGCAGCAATCCAGCGGTATTGCGGTATTGCGGCGGCGCGCAGTTACGGCGAAAGCCCGTGTCGCCAACATATCACGGCAACTGGCCGGCGGTTTTGCATGTACTTCATCGCCATAACGTCCTACCAAATCCCCTCGCTAAGAGATGGGGGCATAACGTGGCCGGTTCACACAAGCTGCCTTTTCAGTACCAAAGCCGCGGGCGGACACCGCTGAGCCTGGCGCTGCTGGCGCTCGGGGCCGGCCTGTTGATGCTGATGGCGCTGACCGGCGGCGACATGGTCATCCTCATCCCTGCATCGATGTTCGTTGCCGGCATGGCCTATCTGGTCATTGGCAACCGCGCTGCCGGCATGGCCATCGATGCGACCAGCCTCAGCTTCTGGCACGGACGCCGGCGCGAGACCATTCCGGTGCAGCAGATCGAGCGGGTGGATGTCCAGCACTGGTCGGGGTCGATCGATGTCGTTGTTCATCGCCGCGATCAGACGACCTGCGCCCTGCCCGATGAGTGCCGCCCCACGGCAGGCATCCTGATCGAGGCCCTGCAGCAGGCCGGCATCACAGTGAGCGAGAGCTGAGGGTGGTTGTTCGGGTGACCTGGCGTGCCATTCAGCATCGTTTCGATGCGCGGCGCTACAGCCCCCACTCCCTAACCCGCCCCCCGTAAACGAGGAGAGGGGACCTTGCGGGTGTGCCCTGGCATGCTACATCGTCACCACAATATTTCCCACGTGCCGCTTTTCCATGAACGCTTCCTGCGCCCTGGCGAGCTCGGCGAGCGGGAACGTTCCAGCCAACAGCGGCTTCAAGAGGCCCTGCTCGATCAGCGTCACGATCCTGGCCATGGTGCCGGGCGGGACGATGGTGGCGCCGGTCAGCAGGAGGTCTTTGTAGACCAGTTGGCGCAGGTCGAAATTGACCATGGGGCCGGAGATGGTGCCCGAGGTCGAATAGCGCCCGGCGTGGCGCAGCGCATTGGTGAGGGCGGTGAATGTGGCGCCGCCGACGACGTCAAGGGCGACGTCTGGCGGGCCGCTGGCGGCGTCGCGGATGGCGGTCTCAAGGTCCGGTTCTGTGCGCTCTATGACGGTGCTGGCGCCGAGGTCTAAAAGCGTCGCCGCCTTGCTGGCCGATGCGAGGGCGATAATTTTGGCGCCGCGCAGTTTGGCGAGCTGGATGGCGGCCGAGCCGACGCCGCCTGACGCGCCGGCGATGACGACGGTTTCAC
>JABDJG010000429.1 GCA_013002595.1 Hyphomicrobiales bacterium
TTCATGGATCAGGGCGGCAACGGCTTCGGGCGTATAACCGTCTGACAGGAAGCGCTCGGCCAGCAGCTCAAAGACCGGCACGGCGGTGCGGCCACCGGTGAGCTTCACCTTGCCGGACAGGGCCGGCGTGTAGCCGGTCGACATGGCATTGACGGCCTTGTTCTCGTTCTTGTCCCAGGCAAGCGGGTTGCCGTTCTTGTCGCGGGCGATGAGACCGTGATCGGCGCCGCCCTCGTTCTGGATCACCAGCCAGGGGGCGTTGGTGTATCTGATGAGGTAATCGAGATCGACCTGGCCGGCCTTCATGAGTTCATGGATCAGGGCGGCAACGAACAGGCCGTCGGTGCCAGGCCGGATGCCGACCCACTCATCGGCGATCGCCGAATAGCCGGTCTTGACCGGGTTGACCGAGACGAACTTGGCGCCGCGGGTCTTGAGATCGCCAAGCGCCATCTTCAACGGGTTGGAGCCGTGCTCCTCGGCAACGCCGAACAGCATGAAATATTTGGTGTGCTCCCAGTCCGGCTCGCCGAACTCCCAGAACGCACCACCGATGGTGTAAAGGCCGGCGGCGGCCATGTTGACCGAGCAGAAACCGCCATGGGCGGCGTAATTGGGGGTGCCGTACTGGATCGCCCACCAGCCGGTCAGCGACTGGCTCTGGTCGCGGCCGGTAAAAAACGCAAGTTGGCGCGGGTCGGTGTGGCGCACTTCCGACAGCCACATGGTGGCCGTTCTGAGCGCCTCTTCCCATTCGATCTCGCGGAATTCGCCGGCGCCGCGCTCACCGACCCGGATCAGCGGTTTGGTCAGTCTCGCCGGCGAATACTGCTGCATGATGCCGGCAGAGCCCTTGGCGCACAGAACCCCCTTGTTGATCGGGTGGTCGCGGTTGCCCTCGATATACCGGACCGTGCCGTCCTTCAGATACACCTTGATGCCACAGCGGCACGCGCACATGTAGCAGGTCGTGCATTTGACCTCGTCCCAGTTCTTTACCGATAAATCGATCTCGGGTTCTGACACGGTTGGGTTCCAGTGCTTGAAACAATACCGGACCGCCAGCAACCAATTGCCGGCAGCCGAATGATAGGTGCATATATTCAAATAGACGAATATACAATCCGGCGCGTTGCCGCAGACCCAGACCTATTGCGGGCAAGCCGCAGCCTATTGTGCCGTTTGCCTGGCGGCGTTTGTTTAAGCCGCCATGTCTTCGGTGAAGGTCTTGCGGAGCTTTTCGACCATTTCATCGATGTGGCTCTTGTCGGCAATGAACTGCGGCGCAACGATGCCGCAATCGCCGGTGAACTTGACGTGCATGCCGTTCCAGAACAGCTTTTGCTGGACCCGGCCGCCGCGCGCGCCGGCCGGCCCGTCGGCGGCGAGATCAATGCCGGCCAGGAGCCCCATGCCGCGGATGTCGGTGACGATGTCGATATCTTTCAGCGACCACATGCCATCGAGGAAATAGTCGCTCATTTCGGCCACCCGCTCGAACAGGTTTTCATCTTCATAGATCTGCTGGGTGGCAAGGCCGGCGGCGCAGGCTGCCGGGTGACCGGAATAGGTGTAGCCGTGGAACAGCTCAATGCCGGTCGGGGCGCCGTTGATGACGGTGTCGTAGATGTCGTCGGTCACAGCGACAGCGCCCATCGGCTGGCAGCCGTTGGTCAGCGCCTTGGCCATGGTGATGATGTCGGGGGTGACGCCGAAGGCCTGGGCGGCAAACGGTGAGCCGAGGCGGCCAAAGCCGGTGATGACCTCATCGAACACCAGCAGAATGCCGTTGGCGGTGCAGATCTCGCGCAGCCGCTCAAGATAACCCTTCGGCGGTAAGAGGACACCGGTCGAGCCGGCAACCGGCTCAACGAAGCAGGCGGCAATGGTCGATCCGCCATAGGTCTCGACCATGCGCTGCAGGTCATCGGCCATCTCGGCGCCGTGCTCGGGCTGGCCGCGGGTGAAGCGGCATTCCTCGGTCCAGGTGTGGCGCATGGTGACGACGTTCGGCATGACGCCGGAGAAGGTCTCGCGGTTGCGGACCATGCCGGACAGCGACACACCGCCGATGTTCACGCCATGATAGGCGCGCTCGCGCGACACGAACCGGGTGCGCTGGCCTTCGCCCTTGGCGCGGTGATAGGCCATGCAGATCTTCAGTGCGGTGTCGATCGATTCCGAACCGGAATTGGTGAAGAACACATGGTTGAAGTCTTCCGGCAGGATGTTGGCGACCTTCTGGGCGAGCGCAAACGAGGCTGGATGGCCAAGACCGAACGGGGCGACATAGTCGTTGTTGAGCAGGGCCTGATGAACCGCATCGGCGATTTCCTTGCGGCCATGGCCGGCCGGCGTGCAGAACAGGCCGGATGAACCGTCGATGACCTGGCCGCCCTTG
>JABDJG010000434.1 GCA_013002595.1 Hyphomicrobiales bacterium
GTGTTGGCCGGTCGCAGTCCTGGCTGACGCTGGCGCTGGCGCCGCCCTATATTGTCCGCCCGGCGCTGTTGATCGGGTTTATCGGCATTGCGGTTGTTGCCGGCTGGCCGCTCAGTGCGGTAACAGCGGCCTACGCGCTGGTTGCGGCCATGTGGCTGACGGCAATTGCTCAGTACGCGTTGCAGAAACGGTCACTTGTCAAGGTGCTGCCGCGGGGCCCGCGGCAATACCGGTTGAAGTTCTGGGTGCTGGTCTCCCTGCCGGTATTGCTGATGGAAGGCTTCACCCTGGTGATGATGAACATGGATGTGCTGCTGCTCGATCTGTTTGTCGAGCCGGACCAGATCGGCATCTACTATGCAACCGCACGGACAATATCGTTGATCGCCTTTGTGCATTTTGCGGTCGCAGCGGCGGTCATGCCGCGCTTTGCCACCAGCTATGCGAACGGTGACAATGCTGCCATCCAGCAGTTGCTGCGCCAGTCACGCATGTGGACCCTGCTGCCGTCGCTGGCCGGTGCGGTGGCGCTGATTGCGCTCGGCAAACCGTTGTTGTGGCTGTTTGGATCCGAGTTCACGGCCGGGTATTCGCTGATGTACATCCTGGTCCTCGGGTTGCTGGCCCGTGCCGCCGTCGGACCGACGCAAGGATTGCTGGTTGTGACCGGGCGCCAGAACCTGGCGGCAACCGTTTTGTCCGGCGCGGTTGTTGCCAATATCGTCCTCAACCTCACGCTGATCCCGAAATTCGGTTTGGCCGGCGCGGCCTGGGCGACATCTATTGCCTACGGGCTTGAGGCGATCGCGCTTTATGTAATCGCCAGACGGACATTCGTTGCAGGCAGCGATGATCCAGCGCGGAAGGGGGCTCATGTCTCGTCCTCTCGATAAGAGCGATCTGAACGAGGCTGATGCTGCGCTAGTTGAACTGGCAGACGCAGCGGCGCTTGGGCTTGACCGTCAACCAAAACCGGTGGCCGAACTGGTGGCAGACCTGGACGGGCTGAACGGTTATGCCGTGCCGTGGAACAGGCTCGCTGGAGACAGCATCGAACCATCGGTGATGGCGGCGCCGGAATGGCTGCTGGCGCTCTATGAGCATAAACGCAAGAGCGCACGCGATGGAGATGTCCTCCTGGTCAAGGACACGGCTGGAACCGGCAAGCTGACCGGTGTTGTGCCGTTTGTCCAGTGTCCCTGCAGATGGGGAGTGCCGCTGCCGGTTATCGACAGCTGGCTGAACGACCTGTTCTTCTTCGGTGTGCCGCTGATCGGCAAATCATCGCCTGAGGCAACGCTCGATGCTGTGCTTCGAGGTGCCAAAGACCTGCTTGGCGCGAAGGCCGCGATGTTCCGTTTGGTGCCGCGCTCAGGGGCGTTTGTGCAGGCTTTGCGCGCATTGGCGCACGAGAACGGCCTGGGCATTGCCGAGTTTGAACCGATCGAGCGCGCTGGGCTCACCTGCGGCACTGAATACGATGCCTGGTTCAACGACAGTTTTTCGCGCAAACGCCGCAAGGAGTTTCGCCGCCTGCGGTCGCGGCTGGGAGAGCAAGGCAGGCTCGAATCTGCTGCACGCCAGGCCGCGGAGCCTTTGGATGTGTGGATCAATGATTTCAAACAACTGGAGGAAGCCGGCTGGAAGGGCGGCAACGGAACAGCGGTTGCCTGCCTTGATGATATCGCCTGTTTCCTGGATCAGGCGCTTTCGGGCTTCGATGCCTGCGGGCGGCTTTTGTTCTGGAAGTTGTCGCTTGATGGCAAGACCATTGCGACGCTGTTTGCGGTGATCTGCGGACGCAAGGCCTGGCTGATCAAGATTGCCTACGATGAGGGGTATTCACGTTATTCGCCGGGTGTCCTTTTGATGCTCGATGTGACGCGCGATCTGCTGGAGCGGGGCGACATTGACGAGGTTGATTCATCTGCCGTGCCCGACCATCCGATGATCAATCATCTGTGGCGCGATCGGCTGGCGATGACCGACATCATGGTTGCAACGCCGGGAACACCGGCCGTGGTTTTCCGGCTGATGGTGAAGGCCGAGCATTGCCGGCGTGGCGCGCGAGCGCTTGCCAAAGCCGTCTACCGCCGCTTGTTGAAGAAAGGGTCCAAATGAGCTTGCTGGCACTTGAGAACGATATGGTGAAAACGAAGTTTCACCGGGCGCCGTTTCAACTTAAACACACCCTGGCTGATCACCCGCTGTTCAAACTGCCGCGGCTGATCGAGCTGGCCCAGTCCATGCCGCGCGACCGGATCGAATATAATTCGGGCAAGGTCGCGGTTGATCAGCGGCCCGATGATATTCCGCAGATCGACCTGCCGGCTGATGAGGTGGTCCGCACCATTGAAGAGTGCAACGCCTGGATGGTGATCAAGGGTGTGCAATCTGATCCCGAATACCGTGATCTTCTGCATCGGTTTCTGGGTGAGGTTTCAGCTGCGGCGGGAGACGATGTGGCGCCGTTTTCCGATCTCCAGGCGTTCTTGTTTGTGTCATCGGCCGGTTCGACGACGCCGTTTCATATCGATGCCGAAGAGAACATCCTGGTGCAGATCCGCGGCGATAAATTCGTGCACATCTTCGACAATGACGACCGCTCGCTGATCGCAGAAGAGGCCATGGAGATATCGCCGTCCAAGCATCGCAACCAGGCTTACGACACATCGTTTGAGGATCGCGCCGAGGTGTTTTCATTGAAAGCCGGTGATGCCGTGCACATTCCCTACATGTGGCCGCACTGGGTGCGTACGGGCAAGGACTACACCATTTCGATCGCCATGACCTGGAAGACGCCGATGGTGCTGCGGCTCAACAAGATCCGGCTGATGAACGGCACCATGCGGCGGTTTAACTTGCCGCAAAGGCCGCCTGGTGAAACACCGTTTGTCGATGGGTTAAAGGTGTTCGCGCATGATACAGCCAGGGCGGCTATCGATCCGCTGCGAAAATCGGAACGTGCCCGCCGGGTCCTGCGCGGTCTGATCTACGGCCGCAGCGCGAACTACTACTACGGCAAGGACGAAAAGCGCGAAGGCACCTGATCGCTACTTCAGGCTGGTCAGATATACGGCGATGGCCTGCAAATCGGACTCGGGAAGTTTTGACAGGTTGGTCTGAACGCTGCCCATGCCGCCGCTTGACATATCCTCGTAACCGAAGGCCTCGCCGAATTGGAATGCGCTGACAAGGTCCTTGGCATCTTTGTATTTCTTGCGTTCAATGAGCCCGCGCAGTGATGGGACCTTGTCCTTGCCGCCCTCAGGGTGTGGACCGCCGGCCATGTATTTGTCCATCTGCCAGATCATCATGAAGTTGCGCGGGGTATGGCATTCGCCGCAATGGCCGGGGCCATTGACGAGATAGGCGCCGCGATTCCAGGTTGCGCTCTGGCTGGAGTCTTCCTGATAAGTGCCGTCGCCCATCGCCATGAGCTTCCACACGCCGACACCAAGCCGCAACAGCCAAGCCACCGGAATATCGGCGGAACGGGATGGCGAAGCGACCGGTTTCAGCGTCTTCAAGTAGGCATGAATGTCGATGATGTCCGGCACCGTCATTGCGGCATAAGAGGTATATGGGAAGGCCGGCAGGTAATGACGCATGTCGGGCGAGACACCGTTTTTCATGGCACTGACGAATTCCCAGGTTTTCCATTTGCCGATGCCGGTTTTGTTGTCCGGGGTGAGGTTTGGCGGATAGAACGTGCCGATCGGCGTTTTGAGGGCGGCCCCGCCCGAGGGCAGCGACTTGTCGGCGGTTTTGTTGTCTTCGGCCGGTTTGTGACATGAAAGACAGCCGCCGGCAGTAAAAAGCACGGCGCCATTCTTGGCATCGGGTGTATGTGCCGGCATGGCTGAAGGATAGACCGGTATCGGCCGGCCCAGATACAACAGCACAATGCCGACAGCCAAGCCCGCCACAATCACCGACAATATAATTTTTTTCATGTGTCTGCCCGCCGCCGACCGGCTGTTTGTGTGTTATTCCTTGGGCTTGCGGAACTTTTCGTGGCAGGCCTTGCAGCTGTTGTTGCCAAGCGCACCAAGGGCCGGTCGCAGGGCTGATTCTTCGGTCACCGCAGCAACGGCGTTGGCGCCGGTGATGCTGTCATCGAGCAGCTTCATGAAGCCATCCTTGTCGCTCCAGACTTCCGGTTTGGCGCGGCTTGGCTTTTCACCGGTTTCAGAGCCATCGGGAAACATGGTCTTGGCAGCGGCGAACTGCTTGGCCATAATTTCGGCATTGGCCTTGACGACGGCAGCATCGAAAGCAGCTTCGCCCTTGGCGATCGCGGCGATGGCCTTCATCGCATCGCCAACCTGCTTCATGGCCTCCTGGCGATCGGTTACCGCGTCGGCCTGGGCTATAGAAAAAGATAGTCCAAGTGCGGCCACACTGCCGATTACCGAAATGCCAATTTTTGCTCTTAGATTCATAGTCGATGCTCCGTTCGTTTTTGATTTGCTTTGATAAAGTCGCCCTTGCCCGAACGGCAATCTTACCGATCAGGACCGCTCGCGCAAGAGCCTCCTGATGACCTTTCCGGTGGTTGTCAAAGGCAGTGTGTCCTCAAAGGCGATTTCGCGGGGATACTCGTGCGCCGACAGTCTGGTTTTCACATATGCACTGATGTCGGCGGCGAGTTGATCGCCTGCAGAATAGCCCTCGTTCAGGACGATGAAGGCCTTGATGATTTCGGTGCGCAGCTCATCGGGCTTGCCGATGACGGCGGCCAGCTTGACGGCTGGATGGGAGATCAGGCAATCCTCGATCTCGGTCGGGCCGATGCGGAAGCCGGACGATGTGATGACGTCGTCATCGCGGCCGAAGAACGAGAAATAGCCATCGTCATCGACGATGCCCTGATCGCCGGTCAGCAACCAGTCGCCGACAAACTTGTCGCGGGTCGCCTGTTCGTTCTTCCAGTAGCCGATAAACATCACCGGGTCGGGCCGCCTGATGGCGATGGTGCCGGCGGTGCCAGGCGCGACTGCGTTGCCGTCCTTGTCGATCACCGCAACCTCATGACCGGGCGTCGGCTTGCCAATAGCGCCGGGGCGCCAGATGCCGATGGCGGCGCATGATTGCAGCACCAGATTGCATTCGGTCTGACCATAGATCTCGTTGACCCGCACGCCGAGCCGATCTTTGGACCACTCCTGCAGTTGGCGCCCGACGGCCTCGCCGCCGGATACGATGGACCGCAGCTTGAGGCCCTTGGTAAAGTCATTGCCGGCTGCAGCGCGCATCATCTTCAATGCGGTTGGCGGGATGAAGACGTTGCGCACCCCGGTCTCGGCCAGCAACGTCCATGCGAACTCGGGATCGAACTTGTCGAACCGGTAGGCCAGAACCGGCAGGCCGAAGTAGAGCGATGGCAGGAGCACGTTGAGCAGACCCCCGGCCCAGGCCCAATCGGACGGTGTCCACATAAAATCATCGGGCTTTGGGAGGAACTCATAGCCGAACTGGATGCCGGGGATGTGACCGAGCAGTACCTTGTGGCCATGCAGGGCGCCCTTGGGCGGGCCGGTGGTGCCGGAGGTGTAGATCATCATCGCCGGGTCGTCGGGGGCGGTGTCCTCGGCGGTGAACCGGTCGCTGGCTTTTTTTGCTTCATGTTGGAGGTCGAGGATACCCGGGCCCGCGCCGTCGGTCGCGAAAATGAACCTCAGGCTGGTCAGCCGATCACGTATGCCGGCGAGCTTGCCGGTGCTGTCGGTTGTCATTATGAGGCCAACAGCATCGGAATTATTGAGGCGGTATTCCAGCGCATCTGGCCCGAACAGCGTGGCCAGCGGAACCGCGACGGCGCCAAGCTTGTAGATCGCGATATGAGCTGCCGGTGTTTCTACCGACTGCGGCAGCAGCAACGCCACCCGGTCGCCGCGCCGCACGCCATGGGCCGCAAGGGTATTGGCGAACTGGTTGGACAAGCGCTCCAGCTGATCGAAACTGACATGTTGTGTGCCACCAGGTCTCGTCTTCGACACGATTGCGGTGCGTTGCGGATCGCATTGGGCCCATCTCGTGCACACGGCTGTGCCGATGTTGAACCTGGCCGGTATCTGCCAGCGAAACGCCCGGCGCATGGCGCTGTAGTCATTTAGTTCGGGTAACACTGAACAGTCATCTCCCAGACACGTTCTCGACAAAACCGGCGCCTATTGAGCCGCGCATCGTAACGGGATGTACAAACGGCATCAACGGACGGACCGTTGGCATAAATGCAACTATTTCGATCGGGCAACCGGCAACGGCACCATTTTAGGTTTTCGTTAAGCGCCCGTGGTTAGCCTGATAATTGGACCTTCAGGAGGACTGGGGCATGAATGGAGTGAG
>JABDJG010000022.1 GCA_013002595.1 Hyphomicrobiales bacterium
CTTCAGTACCTATCTGATACTGCCTGCCGCGTTGTTGATACACGGGCTTGCAACCGGCACACAGACCTACAAACTACTGTCGATCTGCGCTCTGGTGATCATTCTGGCAGGGATCTTTCTGGCATTCTCGCGCGGGGCCTGGGTCGCGCTTGTTCTGTCGACGGTGTTTACGCTTGGACTGACGTTCATTGTGACGCCGTCGCTTGCGTTGCGCAGCCGCATCATCTTGTATGCAATCGCCGGCACAATCTTGGTTGCATGCCTGTTGGTGTTTGCTATTTCCATTGAGCAAGTGCGTGTATTGTTTGTGGAGCGCGCCCAACTCATACAGTGGTATGATGGCGGGGAGACGGGCCGGTTTGGCGACCAGCTCAACAGCATTTCTCTATTGCTGCAATCGCCGAATGGCCTGGGGCCCTTGCAATTCGGCTATTTGTTCGACGGAGACCCGCACAACGTCTATTTGAACGCATTTTCATCCTATGGCTGGCTGGGCGGGTTTTCCTATCTTTTGCTGATTGCAGCGACCATTTCGGCCGGCTGGCGTTCGGTGTTCACCCGCACGCCCTGGCAACCATATGCCATCGTGGTGTTTTCGGTGCTGTTTGCCAGCATGCTGCAGGGCTTGCAGATCGATACTGATCACTGGCGGCATTTCTATCTGCAGCTGGGGCTGATGTGGGGCCTTTATGCGGCAACCGAAGCCTATCGGCAGATCTAGGGTTCGCGCTCTAATCGTGCGGGACGCCGAGCAGTTGCTTTGCGGCGGCCAATTCGTTGAGAGCCTGGCGTAGTTGATCCAGATTCTCTGCGCTGAGCTTTGACTGCTCCTTGGGTTCCTCAACCTTTTTTTCTTCTGCCCTGACGACCTTGGGGGCGGCTTTTTGTGCTGGTGCCTCGTCGGCCTCATTCTGACTGTCAGGTTCGATCTCGCCGCGGCCGATGCCAGCGACGTGCGGCATTCCAGCTTCACGCAAAATGCGTTGAACGCCGCGAATGGTATAGCCCTGGCCGTAGAGCAGTGTTCTGATGCCCTTTAAAAGATCGACATCGCTGGGCCGGTAATATCTCCGGCCCCCGCCGCGCTTCATCGGTTTGATCTGACTGAAACGGGTTTCCCAGAACCGCAAGACATGCTGGGGAACATCAAGTTCCTCAGCGACCTCGCTGATCGTGCGAAATGCTTCTGGCGCCTTATCCATCAGTCTGCCGTCTCCATGGTGACCAGGACAATCTCATCTTGCTTAGGGTACCCTAGGTCCTGTTGACATTCAGGTTGTGGCGCTAGTCAGTACCGGGCTCACTCATCAGCCTGGTTGCTGCCCTGGCCATTGATCTGCTGTTTCATCACCTGGCTTGGGCGGAACACGAGAACGCGGCGTGGCGTAATCGGCACTTCTTCGCCGGTCTTTGGATTGCGGCCAATTCGGCCGGTCTTGTGCCGCACCATGAATGTTCCAAAAGAGGATAGCTTGACCTGATCCCCCTTGACCAGCGTATCAACCATCTCATCGAGAACTGCTTTGACCAGATCGGCAGATTCTGTTCTTGAAAGCCCCACCTGCCGATGAACTGCCTCGCTTAAATCCGCCCTTGTAAGGGTTCTCCCCGCCATGGTTTCCCCAATTCCAATCACTTCACGATATAAGCTACTTTTAATCCGGCCATCAGGTCAATAGCTGATCGTTTAATTGCTGTAATCTCAGTGCTTTAGATTGATGACGTTGAACTGCTCATGTTACCCTGGGAAAGTTCATTACCAGCGCAACAAGACTGCTCCCCAGGTAAAACCACCGCCCATCGCCTCCAAAAGGACCAAGTCACCTTTTTTTAGCCGGCCCTGCTGTGCGGCGACCCCAAGCGCAAGCGGAACCGAAGCCGCCGAGGTATTGCCATGCTCACCGACTGTGATCACCACCTTATTGAAGTCCAGTCCGATCTTGCGTGCAGTGCCTTCCAAAATTCGAATATTGGCCTGGTGAGGAACAAAAAGGTCCACATCGGAAGCACTTACTCCGGCTTGCTCAAGGGTTTCCTGCATCACGCTGGCAATATTGGTGACCGCATGTTTGAACACCTCACGGCCTTCCATGCGAAGATACCCGACGGTCTGAGTGCTTGAGGGGCCACCGTCGACATACAGCTTGTCTTTGTAACGGCCATCTGAACGCAGTCGGCAGGCCAGAATACCCTCCCCGTCAGTGTCCTCGTCGGCAACGTCCTTTGCACTCAGCACCACAGCGCCCGCACCATCTCCAAACAACACACAAGTGCCGCGATCCTGCCAATCCAGGATGCGGGAAAAGGTTTCGGCGCCGATCACAAGCACGTTCGTTGCCTGTCCGCTGGCAATGAAGGCATTTGCGGTGGTCAACCCGTAGACGAAACCAGAGCATACCGCCTGAATATCGAAGGCTGCGCCGCCGGTGATGCCCAAAGCAGCCTGGACAGCCGTCGCGGTCGCTGGAAACGTGTTATCAGGTGTAGAAGTGGCCAGGATTATGAGATCAATGTCTGTCGCCGGCATCCCGGCGTCGTCCAGCGCCCGCCGGGCTGCTTCAATGGCCAGGTGAGAGGTGAATTCGCCCTCAGCAGCGATATGACGCTGACGGATACCGGTACGCTCGACGATCCACTCGTCGCTCGTATCAACTTTTTCTGCCAGTTCGGCGTTGGTGACGGCACGTTCCGGAAGATACGTGCCCAAACCTTCAATGATTGCGCGGCGCATGCTTTGCCGTGTTCCCCTTAGACCAGAATGCATTTTGATTGAACCAATCAAATGCAAAGCGCTGGCCGCTGTCCAATTTATTAGCCCGCAGCTGCCGCTTTCGGCTCTTCGGTTGATTCACCCAGCTCCATAAGCTCGTGCTTAGAAGCCAAGTCAGCCGCTATCTTTTCTACCAGTTCATTGCGTGCCATTTCCACAGCGATTTCCATTGCGCTGGCAAAGCCAACCGCGTCGGTGCCGCCGTGGCTTTTGACCACGATGCCGTTCAACCCCAGAAAGACCCCGCCATTGGCGTTGCGCGGATCCATCTTTTCTTTCAGCGAGGCAAATGCGCCGCGTGCCAGCAAGAAACCCAGTTTCGTCATCCAGGACCGGCCCATTTCGGCCTTGAGATAGGCCGAAAGCTGGCGGGCAGTGCCTTCTGCGGTCTTCAACGCGATGTTGCCGGTAAAGCCTTCGGTCACCACGACATCGACGGTGCCCTTGCCGACGTCATCACCTTCGACAAAACCGAAATACTCAATCGGCAACTTCGAGTTGCGCAGCATCTGGCCGGCCGCCTTGACCTGCTCGACGCCCTTGATCTCCTCAACACCGACATTGAGCAAGCCAACCGTCGGCCGTTCGATCCCGAACAGACAGCGGGCCATCGCTTCGCCCATGATGGAAAAATCCACCAACATCTCGGCATCAGCGCCAATGTTGGCACCCACGTCGAGCACAATGCTCTTGCCGCGCACCGTTGGCCAGATGGCCGCCATCGCCGGCCGGGCTATGCCGGGCATCGTACTCAAGACGAATTTGGCCATCACCATCCAGGCGCCGGTGTTGCCGGCAGATATTGCCACTTTGGCATGGCCGTTCTTGACGGCTTCGAGCGCCAGCCACATGCTTGAGACCCGCCTGCCCCGGCGCAGCGCCTGACTCGGCTTGTCATCCATTTCAACCCAAACATCAGTGTGTATAAACTCGCTACGCTGTTTGACTTCGGGATACTGATCAAGAAGCGGACCTACGATCTTTTCATCGCCGTAAAGCATGACGCGCAGTCGCGGATGGCGTTTGAGCGCGGTCTCAACACCAGGAATCACCATTTCAGCGCCAAGGTCACCACCCATCGCATCGACAGAAATTGTGTATTGCTTCAGCATTATAGCTCGACAACCCGTAAAACTGGCTCACCCCGTCCGCAAGGGTTTGCGCGACAATAGCGGCTCGAATCTACGTTACAACAGAAACTTGGCCAGTTCAGCGGTTTTCACTCCGGGCGCTGCAGTTTGGCCAACACCGCAAACGGGCTAGGCTTTGCCCCATCTTCGTCCTGGGCAGCCTCGATTTGCACGGCTTCGAATTCCGCACCAGGCATGCGAGGATACGGATCCAGCGACAACGATAGACCCTCCACCACCAATTCACCGACGTCAATACAGCCTTCGGCAATTACATCGGGTTCGTCATCAGCCATGGGATCAATCACTACTTCCGCCACCGGATCATAGCGATCCTTCTCATGCAGAAAATGGCGGTTAATATCGAACGAGCAGGTGCTGCGAAACTCCTGTGCGGTGATGACGCAGAGCTGTTCGATGTCGGCATGCACAATACCCGTGACCCGCCAACCGCCCTTACGCCAGGGCTCAAGGACCAGCCTTCCAGTCAGATCGTGCACCGCCACCAGATCAAGCCGCTTGGCAACCAGCCCGCATTCGTGCCGGTCAGCTGTGACGGTCATTGTTTCTCCCTGTGGAGGCAAATTTGCAACTTCCACCACGCGGCTCAATTCTGGGATATCATCCTGCATGTGCATAATTTGAAGAACCTGGTTCCGGAAACTTGAGCTCGCCGGCCAATATGGGGTCGATTTCGTGATCAACAAGGCAATCTCTCAGCTGGACAACATAGCGCGCGAGTTGATCGAGGCCATTTGCCGGCGCAGTGCCGTCGTAAACATTACGCTCCAGCGCGCCTTTCAACTCTGCTCCGTGGTCGACTGCCTCATTGGCAAGCGCGGCCCTGTAGGCCTCGGAGCGTCCATAAAACATTTCCGCCATCTTGCGGACTTTCTTGCCAACAGCCAGATCGCCCACCCCCAACTCACGCAGCGAGCGGTCCATGTCCTTGAAAAGCTCGTCGAACACCAATTGCGAGAATGCGTCAGCGGCACTGCCGGTGCCCGACAACCGCTCAAAAACCATGAAGCAATGCAGCATGATCATTTCATAGCGGCCCTCTACTGAATCGGGCACTTGCAGATCGGCATAGAACCAGGGTTGCCGTGCCTGCGCCACAATCAGCTCGTAAACGCGTCTTTCGGTGGTTTGCTCAAGACGCTTGGCAAAAAATTTCATCAAGTTCATTTGCTATTCACTCGCCAGACGGTACATAGAAACGACAAACCATTCATTGAAACATGGATATAGCAGCAGGCATTTCGAAAATGAACCTGGATCGCCGGCAAGCGGGCAGCATTGTGCCCCGCAATTCGTCACATTCACGGGCAGCAATTCGACCGTCGAGCAGATTGCGCCCATTGGCCGTTGCACTTGCCACAGCAATTGCGGTCACTGCAATAGCAGGTTGTACGCCTTCCGTCGATTATCGCGGCTACCTGCCGCAAGAGGAGCAGTTGAAGCAGCTGCAGCTTGGCATGCCTAAGCCGGAAGTCGAGGCCCTGTTGGGCTCGCCATCGACGACGGCGACCATCAACATGACCGGCGACAGCTACTATTACATCTCAAGCGTTGTCGAACAGACGGCGTTCTTTGAGCCCAAGGAAGTCGACCGCAAAATCCTTGCCATCCGGTTTGATCAACTCGAGCAGGTCGAGAGCTTTGCCCAATACGGACTGGAAGACGGCCAGGTGGTCAATATCAACGACCGGCGCACACCGACGCGCGGCAAGGAGCTGACCATCCTGCAGCAACTGTTCTCCAACATCGGCCGCTTCCAGGCCCCGGGCAGCGGTTAAGAAGCGCCTGAACAAGATCGGGGGCCGCATTTCTGCAGCCCCCTCATCAGTTACCGCTCTAGATCAGGATCGATTTTGATTGAAACAATCAAAAACGATAAACCTGATTATCGTCAATATGATAGAGGACGATTCACGGGTTAGATTGATTCAATCTAACCCGATCGTGCTCTTGCAGCGGTACAGAAGTCTTGCTAGTGCGCCAGGACCGCCAGCAACAGCAAGGCCACGATGTTGGTGATCTTGATCATCGGGTTGACGGCCGGTCCGGCGGTATCCTTGTAAGGGTCACCGACCGTGTCACCGGTCACGGCGGCCTTGTGGGCTTCTGAGCCCTTGCCACCGTAATTGCCGTCTTCGATGTACTTTTTGGCATTGTCCCAGGCACCGCCGCCCGCGGTCATCGAGACAGCCACAAACAGACCGTTGACGATGACGCCAAGCAACATGGCGCCAAGGGCGGAAAAGGCATGCCCCTTGTCACCGGTGAGCGCAAGAATCGCATAAAAGCAGACAATCGGCGACAGCACCGGCAGCATCGAAGGAACGATCATTTCCTTGATCGCGGCGCGGGTCAGCATGTCGACAGCGCGACCGTAGTCAGGCTTTTCCTTGCCTTTCATGATGCCGGGCTTTTCCTTGAACTGGCGGCGGACTTCTTCAACGACTGCACCGCCTGCGCGGCCAACGGCGGTCATCGCCATGCCCGAGAACAGGTACGGCAGCAGGCCACCGAACAGGAGACCGACAACCACATACGGATTGGACAGCGAGAAGTCGACCGAGACACCTTCAAAGAAAGAACCAGCCGCGGCGTTTGCGGCGAAGAACTTGAGATCCTCGGTGTAGGCTGCAAACAGCACCAGGGCGCCAAGACCGGCAGACCCAATCGCATAGCCTTTGGTAACCGCCTTGGTGGTATTGCCGACGGCGTCGAGCGCATCGGTCGTGTCCCGCACCTCCGATGGCAATTCGGACATCTCGGCAATACCGCCGGCATTGTCCGTTACCGGGCCAAACGCATCCAGCGCCACGACAAAACCGGCCAGCGCCAGCATGGTGGTGACCGCAATGGCGATGCCGAACAAGCCGGCAAGCGCATATGTCACCAGGATGCCGCCGATGATGATCAGCGCCGGCAGCGCCGTTGCTTCAAGCGAGACGGCCAGGCCCTGGATCACGTTGGTGCCGTGGCCGGTCTGGGAAGCCACGGCGATTGACTTCACCGGACGATAGTTGGTGCCGGTGTAGTATTCGGTGACCCAGATGATCAGGCCGGTGACAATGAGCCCGGCAAGGCCACAATAAAACAGCTGACGGCCCGTGAAGCTGTCACCGTTGGTTGCCGTGAACGCGGTGTCACCGCCCATCCAGCCCCAGACCACCGCAGCAAGCGCGATAGCCGACAGGATGGCTGTGGCAACGAACCCCTTATAGAGCGCGCCCATGATTGAGTTGTTCGATCCCAGCTTCACAAAGAATGTGCCGATGATCGAGGTTACAACGCACACGCCGCCGATGACCAGCGGGAACAGCATCAACTGCTGTGCCGCGTCGCCGGTAAAGAAGATCGACGCCAGCACCATGGTGGCAACGACGGAGACCGCATATGTCTCGAACAGGTCGGCGGCCATGCCGGCACAGTCACCAACATTGTCACCCACGTTATCGGCAATCGTTGCCGGGTTGCGCCGATCGTCTTCGGGAATGCCTGCTTCAACCTTGCCGACCAGATCGCCGCCAACATCTGCACCCTTGGTGAAGATACCGCCGCCAAGACGGGCAAAGATCGAGATCAGCGAAGCGCCGAAACCGAGAGCAACGAGCGCATCAATGACGGTACGGTCGGTTGCGCCCATGCCCATCGGGCCGGTCAGGAACCAGAAATAGACCGTGACGCCGAGCAGCGCCAGACCGGCAACGAGCATGCCGGTGATGGCACCGGCCTTGAACGCAACGTCGAGGCCGGCACCAAGGCTTTGCGATGCGGCCTGCGCGGTGCGCACATTGGCGCGCACCGAGACCAGCATGCCGATAAAGCCGGCAACGCCGGACAAAACGGCGCCGATCAGGAAGCCGATGGCGGCCGTGGCCGTCAACAGCCACCAGGCCAAAACGAACACCACGGCGCCAACCATGGCAATCGTGGTGTACTGACGTGTGAGATAAGCCGTTGCGCCTTCACGAATGGCACCGGCGATTTCCTGCATGCGGGCGTTGCCAGCATCTGCTGCCAATACGGACTGGATGGCCCAGATGGCATAGACGATGGACAGGACACCGCAAGCAATGACTAGCCAGAGTGTCGAACTCATGGGATCATCCTTGTTGTTTAAAGTTAAATTCCAGGCCAGAATCTGCGAATGAAAGAGCGGTCAAAACCTCTTTGCGCAGCTCGTTACGATTCGTTCCCCTCATCGGCCCCAAAAGATCGCGCGGAACATAAGAAAACTGCTCTGCCCATGCAACCGTTTTTAGGTCGCAGCTCTGCGGCAAATTATAAGTGTGCTTGCAAAGCTATTCAGCAGGTTGCCGCATGACGGGATTGTATGGATAAGACGAAGCCGACAGCGCATTGCCAAAGCATTTTGAATTGCGTCTGCCTGCCGATTGGGCAACCATGCGCGTGATGGATCAGCTGCCGGTTGAGAGTGGCTGGCGTACGGGAGGTAAGTCGATGAAATCGTTTTTGGTGGGTTCTGCTTCTTTGTTGATTGCACTGGGCGTTGCCAGTCAGTCGGCACCGGCTGAGATGGCAACGTCGATCGGCGCTGGCGAGGGAGAGGTCAATATTGTCGCCTGGCCGGGTTATATCGAGCGCGGCGAGACGGACAAGAAGTTCGACTGGGTGACCAAATTCGAGGAAAAGACCGGCTGCAAGGTCAAGATCAAGACGGCCAATACGTCCGATGAGATGGTCGCGCTGATGAATGAAGGCGGATTCGATCTTGTTACCGCATCAGGCGATGCCTCGCTGCGGCTGATCGCCGGCAAGCGGGTGCAGCCGGTCAATATCGATCTGGTGCCGAGTTGGTCAACGGTCGATGACCGCTTGAAGAATGCGCCCTGGCATACGGTTGACGGCGTGCATTACGGCGTTCCCTACATGTGGGGTCCGAATGTGTTGATGTACAACACCAATGCGTTTTCCGAACCGCCCAAGAGCTGGAACGTGGTGTTTGAGGAGATGACGCTTTCGGACGGCAAGTCCAACAAGGGCCGCGTGCAGGCCTATGACGGGCCGATCCATGTCGCCGATGCGGCCAATTATCTGATGTTCCACAAGCCCGAGCTTGGCATCAAGAACCCTTATGAGCTGAACAAGGACCAGTACAAGGCAGCGCTCGATTTGCTGCGCGGCCAGCGCAAGCTGGTGTCGCGCTACTGGCATGATGCCTTCATCCAGATGGACGACTTCAAGAACGAGGGCGTTGTGGCCTCGGGCTCCTGGCCGTTCCAGGTCAACATCATGCAGGGCGACAAGCAGCCGGTCGCCTCGGTGATCCCGCAGGAAGGCGCAACCGGTTGGGCAGACACAACGATGATGCATGCCGATGCGGCCAATCCGAACTGTGCCTATATGTGGATGGAGCACACTTTGTCATCCAACCTGCAAAGCGATCTGTCGGTGTGGTTCGGGGCCAATCCGTCGGTGCCGGCAGCATGCACAGACGGGCGCGGCATGCAGACGGCTGCAGGCTGCAAGACCAACGGTATGGAGGACTTCGAGAAGATCAAGTTCTGGACGACGCCGGTCACAAAATGCGCCAGCCAGGGCGAATGCGTGCCCTACTACCGCTGGGTGTCGGACTATATTGGTGTGATTGGCGGCAGATAGTCTGTAACGCATCCCTCAACCGTTTACGGGTTCGCCGGCATTACCGGCGGGCCCTTTGTTCGGGTTCCCTATGACCACAGCGGTTCTCTTTTCAGGCGTTTCCCGGCACTTCGGCGATGTGCGGGCGGTCGATGATGTCGACCTTGAGATCGCCGAGGGTGAGTTTTTTGCCATGCTGGGACCGTCCGGCTCAGGCAAGACGACTTGTTTGCGGCTGATTGCCGGGTTCGATCAGCCGACATCGGGACATATCGAGATTTTCGGCGAAACAGCTGAGGGCGTGCCGCCCTACCGGCGCAGTGTCAATACGGTGTTTCAGGACTATGCCCTGTTTCCCCACCTCAAGGTGCTTGACAATGTGTGTTATGGCCTGATGATCCGCGGCATCGGCAAGCCCGAACGCCACACGGCGGCACGAGACGCACTTGAGCTGGTCCGCCTGCCCGGGTTTGAAGACCGCAAACCCAGCCAACTGTCCGGCGGCCAGCGCCAGCGGGTGGCGCTGGCCCGGGCGATCATCAACAAGCCCAAAGTCCTGCTGCTCGACGAGCCGCTTGGTGCTCTTGATCTGAAACTGCGCGAACAGATGCAGGAAGAGCTGAAAGCGCTGCAAAAGACGCTTGGCATTACCTTCGTGTTCGTCACCCATGATCAGGGCGAGGCCTTGTCGATGGCCGACCGCCTCGCGGTGTTCAACGAAGGCGGGATCATGCAGCTGGGGACACCTGAGGACATCTACAAACGGCCGGCGTCGCGCTTCGTTGCCGACTTCGTCGGGTCATCGAATGTGCTGCCGCCTGAGTTCACAGCCAAGCTGACCGGCGAACATCGGTGGGCAAGCTTGAGGCCCGAGGCGATCAGGCTGGTCACCAAGGGCGGCCATGGTGCGCGTGTTGTCGACCGCAGCTTTCTTGGTGGTACGACACGAATTACCCTGGAGACTTCAGGTTTACGGCTTAAAGCATTGATACAAAACGGTAAGAAGGCACCAGCCGACGGCGAAAACGTGCGCATCGACTGGGCCAAAACCGAGCTTCACCTGATGGACGATCCGGTATGAGCCTTGCAGCCGCAGTAACACCTGAGCGGCAAGGGCTGGCCCGCCGGTTGTCAGACACGTTCTGGCGCAATCCGCGCATTCTACTTTTTGTGATGCTGGCGCCGCCTGCCCTTTGGCTCGGCGTTGTCTATCTGGGCTCGCTGTTCGCCCTTTTGGCCCAGAGTTTCTTTTCCATCGACGAGTTTTCCGGCCTAGTGCGCTATGAATGGACACTCAAGACCTACCGGGAATTGCTGGTTCCGGCCAACCTCGACATTCTCGTGCGTACAGCCTTGATGGCGGCGACCGTTACGATTGCAGCGGCGCTGATTGGCTTTCCGATTGCTTATTATGCTGCCCGCTATGCCCGCGGGCGCTGGAAAGCGTTGTTCTATCTCGGTGTCATGCTGCCGCTGTGGTCAAGCTATCTGGTCAAAATCTACGCCTGGAAGCTGATCCTGGCCAAGGAAGGCATTCTCAACTGGCTGTTCGCCAAACTGCATCTCATCTGGCTCCTGGAAGCCTGGCTGGCGATCCCGGTGATTGGCGGCAACTCGCTGTCGGTGAGTTACACCGGTACGTTCCTGGTGTTTCTATATGTCTGGCTGCCGTTCATGATCCTGCCGGCCCAAGCGGCACTCGAGCGGGTGCCGGCAAGCGTATTGGAAGCTTCATCAGATCTTGGTGCCATGCCGCTGCAGACCCTTCGCCATGTGCTGCTGCCGCTGGCTCTGCCTGGTCTCATTGCCGGCTCGATATTCACGTTTTCACTGACGCTCGGCGATTACATCAT
>JABDJG010000027.1 GCA_013002595.1 Hyphomicrobiales bacterium
TCTCGTTGACCGTGGCGGACGGTTCGATCACCGGCCTGATCGGTCCCAATGGCGCCGGAAAAACCACATTATTCAACGTCATCGCCGGTCATTATGCGCCGACCGCCGGCAAAATCCTGCTCGATGGCGAGGACATCACCGGACTTAAGCCGCATGAGCTCTTTGCCAAGGGCATGCTGCGCACCTTCCAGATCGCCCATGAATTCTCAACGCTGACCGTGCGTGAAAACCTGATGATGGTGCCGGCCCAGCAGGCTGGTGAAAATCTCATCAACGCCTGGCTGCGCCCTGCAATGGTTCGCGCAGAAGAAGAGCGCGTCCGCGCCAAGGCCGATGATGTCATCGAATTCCTCGAAATCCCCCAGGTCGCCGACGAACTCGCCGGCAATCTGTCCGGTGGCCAGAAAAAGCTTCTTGAGCTTGGCCGCACGATGATGGTCGATGCCAAGATCGTCTTCCTCGATGAGGTTGGCGCTGGCGTCAACCGCACCCTGCTCAACACGGTCGGCGATGCGATTTTGCGTCTCAACAAGGAGCGTGGCTACACGTTCTGCATGATCGAGCACGATATGGATTTCATTGCCCGCCTGTGCGACCCGGTCATCTGCATGGCTGAAGGGCACGTATTGGCGGAAGGCTCGATTGATGACATCCGCGGCAACGAGCAGGTCATCGAGGCTTATCTCGGGACCGGCCTCAAGAATCGTCCGGAGGCCCACGCATGAGCTATCTGACCGGTGAACACATGACCGGCGGCTACGGCGGCGCCGACATTCTCCATGATTGCACCATCGCCGTCGACAAGGGCGAGATCGCCGTCGTGGTTGGCCCCAATGGCGCCGGCAAGTCGACCGCAATGAAGGCGGTCTTCGGCATGCTCAACCTGCGCAAGGGCAAGGTGCTGATCGGCGGCGAGGACATCACCGGTCTGACGCCGCAGGCCCGCGTCCTCAAAGGCATGGGCTTTGTGCCGCAGAACAACAATGTCTTCACCTCGATGACGGTGGAGGAAAACCTGGAGATGGGCGCTTTCATCCGCGAAGACGGCATTGCCGAAACCATGCGCGAGGTGTTCGGCCTGTTCCCGATCCTTGAGGAAAAGCGCCGCCAACCGGCTGGCGAACTGTCCGGCGGTCAGCGCCAGCAGGTCGCCATTGGCCGTGCCCTGATGACCCGGCCCGAGGTGTTGATGCTTGATGAGCCGACCGCCGGCGTCTCGCCCATCGTCATGGACGAGTTGTTCGACCGCATCATCGAGATCGCCCGCACCGGTATCGCCATCCTGATGGTCGAGCAGAATGCCAAACAGGCGCTTAACATCGCCGACAACGGATTTGTCATGGTTCAGGGCCGCAACCGGTATACCGACACCGGCGCAGCCCTGATGGCCGATCCCGAAGTCCGCGCAGCGTTCCTGGGAGGCTGACGGGATGGAGGACATTCTCAATGCCATCGTCCTGATGACCAACTTCCTGATCGTGCCCGGCCTTGCCTATGGCAGCCAGCTGGCGCTCGGTGCGCTCGGCATCACGCTGGTCTACGGCATCTTGCGGTTCTCCAACTTCGCCCACGGCGAGACCATGGCCTTCGGCACCATGATGACCATCCTGGTGACCTGGTTCCTGCAGGCGCATGGCATCGGTCTCGGCCCATTGCCGACGGCACTTATCGCCTTGCCTGTCGGCGCAGCGGCCACCGTCGTGCTGGTGCTGTTGACCGACAAATGGGTCTACTGCTTCTACCGGCGGCAAAAATCGCCGCCGGTGATCTTTTTGATTGCCTCGATCGGTGTGATGTTCCTGATGAATGGCATCGTGCGCTTCATCATTGGTCCCAAGGATCAGGTCTTTACCGACGGCGAGCGCTTCATCATTACCGCCGGCGAGTTCAAGCAGCTCAGTGGATTGCGCGAGGGGCTGGCCATCAAGACCACGCAAGGCATCACCGTGATCACCGCGATTGTCGTCGTTGCCGCCCTGTTCTGGTTCCTCAACAAGACCCGCACCGGCAAGTCGATGCGCGCCTATTCCGACAATGAAGACCTTGCCCTGCTGTCCGGCATCAATCCGGATCGCGTGGTCATGGTTGCCTGGATATTCACAGCCGTTCTTGCCACCATCGCCGGCACGCTTTACGGCCTCGACAAGAGTTTCAAGCCGTTCGTCTACCTGCAAATCCTGTTGCCGTTGTTTGCCTCTGCTATCGTCGGCGGCCTCGGCAATCCGCTCGGCGCCATTGCCGGTGGCTTCGTCATCGCCTTTTCCGAGGTGTCCTTCACCTTCGCCTACCGCAAGTTTCTTGCCTATCTGGTGCCCGATGGCTGGGCGCCAGACGGCCTCGTGCAGTTATTGTCGACCGATTACAAATTTGCCGTCTCCTTCGTCATCCTGGTGCTTGTGTTGCTGGTCAAGCCTACCGGTATATTTAGTGGGAAATCGCTATGACGCTGAGCTTAAGGAACACCGGCCTGTTCGCGGTCATGGCGCTGATGATCGTGCTCGTCGGTGTCATGCAGAGCTGGTCATTGGCCTTTGCTATCGTCAACCTGTGCCTGATCTCGGCAATCATGGCGCTCGGGGTGAACATTCAGTGGGGCTATGCCGGCTTGTTGAATGTCGGCGTCATGGGCTTTGCCGCATTGGGCGGCCTTGCCGGTGTGCTGATTTCAACCGAACCGGTCGCCGAAGCATGGTCAGCCGGCGGCACTGGTATCATCATCTCGCTGATCATCGCGGTGATCACCATTGCTATGGCGACATTGGTCTATACCCGCCTCAAGGGCACCGGCAAGATGCGGATCTGGGCAACGATCCTGGTCGCCTTCATTGGTTATTTCATCGCCCGCATCTTCTTTGAACCAGCGGTAGAGGCAATCGAGTCGGTCGAGCCGGCCAGAACCGGTTTCCTCGGCGGGTTCGGCCTGCCGATCATCCTTGCCTGGATCGTCGGCGGTGTCCTGGCCGCCGGCGCTGCGTGGGTCGTCGGCAAGATCTCACTCGGCCTACGCTCTGACTATCTCGCCATTGCCACGCTCGGCATCTCTGAAATCATCGTTGCCATCCTGAAGAACGAGGACTGGCTGGCCCGCGGCGTCAAGAACGTTTCCGGCCTTCCGCGCCCGGTCCCGTACGAAATCGACCTGCAGCGAAGCGAATGGTTCCAGGGCTGGGCCACCAGTCTTGGGGCAACGCCGGTCGAATTGTCCTCGATTTTCGTCAAGCTAAGCTACGCCAGCCTGTTCGCCGTGGTCCTGCTGATCGTCCTGTGGCTGTCCGAGCGGGCCCTCAATTCACCGTGGGGCCGCATGATGCGCGCCATCCGCGACAATGAAACCGCAGCCAACGCCATGGGCAAGGACGTTACCGCCCGCCACCTTCAGGTCTTCGTGCTCGGTTGCGCCGTCATCGGTGTTGCCGGCGCCATGCTGACGACCCTCGACGGCCAGTTCACGCCGGCCTCCTACCAACCGCTGCGCTTCACCTTCCTGATCTGGGTCATGGTCATCGTCGGCGGTTCGGGCAACAACTGGGGCGCCGTCCTTGGCGGCTTCCTGATCTGGTTCTTCTGGATCGAGGCCGAACCCATCGGCCTGTGGCTGATGGATGTCATCACTGCCGGTATGGCCGAAGACAACCCCTTGCGCATTCATCTGCTTGAAAGCGCTGCCCACATGCGCCTGATGACCATGGGCCTGATCTTGCTCCTGGTCCTCAGGTTTACCCCGCAAGGGCTCATTCCCGAGCGCCGGCGGTAAAAGGCAAAGAGCGCTGCATGCCGTGTCGTGGTCTCGGCGATACGCTTTTGGCGAAAGACGGCTGTAATCTGCCGATCTTCACCTCATTAACCCTGAATATCCCTAGCTTCCAATTATTGCTTGAACAATGTTCACGTTTCTGATACTGATAATGAACATTGTTCAATTATGAGGAGCAGACCGATGAAAGCACGAACCGCACAAGGCAAGGCGTTTACGGCACATGACGGGGCAGAACTGTTCTATCGGGTCTGGCCGGCGCATTGCGGCACACCGAAAGGCGCCATCGTATTGCTCCATCGCGGGCATGAGCACTCAGGGCGCATGGAGCATCTGGCGCACGAACTCGGGCTGCCCGACTTTGCGATCTTTGCCTGGGATGCCCGCGGGCATGGCCGCTCTCCGGGACCGCGCGGATACAGCCCCGGCGCTGCCACATCGGTCCGCGACATCCAGGACTTCGTCAATCACCTGTGTGAATCATACGGATTTGCAGAAAAGGACATAGCAGTTGTCGGACAAAGCGTCGGCGCGGTGCTGGCTGCAGCCTGGGTTCACGATTACGCACCCGACATCCGCGCCCTGGTGCTGGCCTCACCGGCCTTCAAGATCAAACTGTATCTGCCGCTGGCTCGGCCGATGCTGCGGCTGGCGCGCAAGCTAAGGGGCAACTTTTTCGTCAACAGCTACGTCAAGGCGAAGTATCTGACCCAAGATCCAGAGCGCATTGCCTCTTATGAGGCCGACCCGCTGATCGCCCGGCCGATCTCGGTCGGCATGTTGCTCGGGCTTAATGACGTGTCGGACCGTATCGTTGCCGATGCAGCCGCCATCGTCACCCCGACCCAGCTATTGATCTCAGGCAGCGACTGGGTCGTCGAAGACGGGCCTCAGCACACGTTCTTTGAACGATTGGGCTCGCTCAAGAAGGAACGGCATGTCTTTGACGGATTCTATCACGACACACTTGGCGAAAAGGACCGCATGCTGGCCATCGACAAGGCGCGCGCCTTCATAACCGACTGTTTTGCTGCAGCACCGGTGCCGCCGCACCTGATTGATGCCGACAAGGCCGGCTACACCCGGCGCGAAGCCGACAGGCTGGCCAGTCCATTGCCGGCATTTTCGCTCCGTGGTTTGTATTGGAAGGCCATGCGGCACGGCCTCAAACTGGGCGCGCGTCTCTCCAGGGGCCTGCGTATCGGCCATCAGGCCGGCTTCGATTCCGGGCGTATGCTCGATTACGTCTACCGCAACGAGGCGAGCGGTCTGACGCCGGCCGGCAGGGCCATCGACCGGAACTACCTGAACTCGGTTGGCTGGGCAGGTATCCGCCAGCGCAAGGTTCACATCGAAGCGCTTTTGCACCAGGCGATGGCGCGCCTGTCAGCGGACAACAAACCGGTGCGTGTGCTCGACATTGCCGCTGGACACGGCCGCTATATCATCGATGCGGTCAGCAGGTCCGACCATCGCCCGGCAGCAATTACACTGCGCGATTTCGATGCCGGTAACGTCGAGGCCGGGCGCCGGCTGATCGAGCAGCAGGGGCTTGGCGACATCGCCACCTTTGATGCTGGGGATGCGTTCGATCCGGCCAGTTATTCAGGTCTCGACCCGCAACCGACCCTTGCCGTGGTGTCCGGGCTCTATGAGTTGTTCGACGACAACGAACCGGTCCAGGCCTCTCTCGACGGCCTTGCTGCCGCGGTGCCGGCGGGTGGTTTTTTTATATACACCTGTCAGCCCTGGCACCCGCAGCTTGAGCTGATCGCCCGCACCCTGACCAGCCACCGTGAGGGCAAGCCGTGGATCATGCGCCGCCGTACTCAGGCCGAAATGGATCAGCTGGTCGCTGCTGCCGGATTTCGCAAACTCGATCAGCGCATCGATGAGCACGGCATCTTCACCGTCTGTCTGGCCCAGCGCATTTCGTCATGACCGACGTGTCACGGCATAAATCCGGGCCCCGTGCTGTCAGCCTGACGGATGGGCGGCCATGGTCGAGAGCTCTCATGTGGTTCGCCGGCCTGGTGCCGTTCTTCTTCCTGAGCTACGGCCTGGCCAATACCATTGCCGCGGCAAATCCCAATGTCGGCTCGATCGTATACCCTTGGGAGCAGTACATTCCGTTCCTGCCCTGGAGCATCGTGCCCTATTGGTCGATCGACCTGTTCTATGGCGCAGCGCTGTTCCTGTGTTTGACCAGCTCCGAGGTCGACACGCTCGCCAAGCGCCTGCTCAGTGTTCAGGTCATCGCCGTTGTCTGCTTCATCCTGTTTCCGCTGACCTTCAGCTTTGACCGGCCTGAGGTTGTCGGATTGCCCGGCCTTATGTATTCGGCCCTGAAAGGCTTCGACAAACCGTTCAATCAGGCCCCGTCGCTGCACATCGCGCTGCTGGTCGTCCTGTGGGTGCACTATGTGAAACATGTTTCAGGCCGCATCCGTAAGCCGCTGCATGTGTGGTTCACCGCCATCGGCGTCTCGGTTCTCTCCACCTACCAGCATCATTTCATCGACGTGCCGACCGGCGCCTTGCTTGGCCTGTTCAGTGTCTGGCTGTGGCCGGCGCGCGGCGCTCATGCCCTTGCCGGGTTCAGCCTGACGACAGACCCGCACCGCCTGAAGCTGGCCGCCGCCTATGGATTGGCCGGGATCGGGTTCGGCGCACCGGCCTGGCTCCTTGGCGGTGCTGCCTTGTGGCTTATCTGGCCGGCCGTGTCGGTCCTGCTGGTTGCCGCAGCCTATGCCGGCCTTGGCGAAGCGGCGTTTCAAAAGAACAACCGGGGCCGCATCAAACCGGCCGTCAAATGGCTGCTGGCGTCCTATCTGTTGGGTGCCTGGATCAATTCACGCGCCTGGACGCGTTCGCGCCCGCAACCGGTTCACATCGCCGATGATGTCTGGATCGGCCGCTTCCCGTCTGCCCTTGACCTTAGGCAGGATGAATTCGCTGCGGTCATCGACATGACCGCAGAGCTGCCGGCGCCGCGTCATGCCGTTCAATGGCAGACCGTCCCGAACCTTGATCTGGTCGTGCCAACGCAAGGCTCATTGCGCGAGGCGGTACATCAGATCGCAATCTCGCACCGGTCGGGCCCGGTACTGGTGTGTTGTGCGCTTGGGTTCTCGCGCAGCGCCCAGGCGGTGGCAACCTGGCTGGTCACATCCGGCCGGTGCGCCAGTGTTGACGATGCCGTCGCCACGGTGCGTGCCGCCCAGCCGCATTTCAATCCGTCGACACCAAGCCTGGCCGCAATGGCCGCTGCCGCTTGATGCAGGTTCGGCCCTGTAGGATACTGGCTTCCCGACGAATTGGAGCAGATCATGGCGCCTCGCAAATACCCGCCCACCAAGGACCGGCGCGATGTCGGCCAGGTGGTGTTTCTCAATGAGAAAATGGAAGCAGCGCGCGAGTTCTCTTCGTGCTGCATCGGCACCGAGGCAGCGCTTGAAACCAACTCAGGCTTCAAGGCCCTGATGCGCCGGTTGGCGAACAAGCCGGAAAACCAATAGTTGTTGGCACCTTAGCTGAGCTCGCCGCTTTTTAGCCATTCGGCGCAGTCCGTGCCCAGTTCATCCACCGCCCGCCGCTCATAACGCGCGCACTCTTCAGCGCTCAACGTGTCGCGCCAACGGCCGTTGGTGCCCTTGTGGACGAACGTTTCAGCTCCGCCATCCCAGAATGCACCGCCGAGCGGCACGCTCGCTGCCGCATTGGCCTTCATGTAATCGAAGCTGCAATGCTCGACGATCGCGTCCCAGCTGTCCTCGTTGATCGCGATATCGAGGAAGCCGGCAATGCGCCGCATCTCACTCGGCATATCCTGTTTCAATTTTTCGAAATGCACGAAATGCACATTCGGCAGATCGCGGATCTGCCACCAAGACCGCACATTCTCCCAGAACGGCCAGAACGGATGGCCGTCGCCATCGAGCCACTCGTTGAAATACTGCTGGACAGATTCTGCCGGCGGCCCGATGGGCGGACCAACCCTGCCCGGTGTGTCGTTGAGTGCCTCATACCAAAGCTGATTGGCGTTGCTGTGATGATTGAAAAGGCTCCACACTACATCGCGGCCGTCGCGGCCGATGTAAATGTATTTGGCCTCAGGCGAGAACACCAGCGCATCGACCGGCAGATGGGTTTTCACAAACCGCCGATGGCTCTGTGCTTCGACCTCGGCCAGTTTGATCTCCTTGGGCGGCACCCGCAAATCCATCCATGGCGACATCTGTGCCACGGCCAGATCCTCGCGCCCGTCGAACAGCAATTGCCCGATGATCTGCTGCATCCAGGTGGTGCCCGATTTGGCGTAGGTCGCTATGACGATGTCGTCGTCGCGGAACTGAAAGTCGTTCCAGATCGTTGAATCAAAATGGTGGTTGTGAAATTCGCGGGTCTTTTGTGGTTTCATTTTTCCCTCGCCAGGTTGGTGTCATCAGGCCTGCATCAACCGTTCATGCAGCTTGCCAAGCATCACCTCACACGCCGCCAACTGTGTCTCTTCGATGTACTCATCAGGCTTGTGCGCCACCGCGATTGAGCCCGGGCCGCACACGACTGAAGGGATGCCTAGGCGTTGATCGAACAGGCCGCCTTCGGTGCCGAAGCTGATCTTGGTGGTGCTGTTGCCGCCGGTCAATGACTTTACAAAGGTGACAACTTCGGCATCGGGCGGTGTATTGAGCGCTGGATAGGAGATTCCCGGCTCAAATTCCAGCGCGGCGCCGGCAAATACCTTTTGCGCTTCTTTTTCAATGCGTTGTGCTGCCTCGCGGATTCGATCCATCAGCGCTGTTGGGTCTTCATTGGCGATATTTCTGATCTCGAATTCGAACGTTGCCAGGTTCGGCACGATGTTGAGCGCATCGCCGCCGGCGATTTTGCCGACATGCAAGGTTGAGTACGGCACATCGTAATCACCGTCCCTGGCACCGGTCTCGGCAACTTGGGTTTGCAGGCCGCGGATCTCGTTGATCAGGTCGATCGCCAGGTGAATGGCGTTTATGCCATTGGGCGCCAGACTGGAGTGTGCTTCAAGCCCGGTGCACGAAACCTTTGCGCCGGTCTTGCCCTTGTGCGCAACGGCAACCTGCATCGAGGTCGGCTCGCCAACGATGCAAAACCTGGGCCGTGTCGCAAAGCCCTCCAGCATGTCGATCAGCCGGCGAACGCCGAGACAGCCAACCTCCTCATCATAGGAAAACGCAAAGTGGATGGGCGCCGTCAGCCGGCTGCCGTCAAGCTCATGCGCCAGCGACATGCACGCGGCAATGAAGCCCTTCATGTCGACACTTCCGCGGCCATAAAGCTTGCCGCCATCCTTGCGCATCACGAACGGGTCGCTTGACCAGTTCTGGCCCTCGACTGGCACCACATCGCTATGACCCGACAGGACGATCCCCGCCACATCCTCCGGTCCGGTCGAGGCATACAGGTTCGCCTTGCGGCCATCCTCGCTCGGTGCCAGCCGGCAGGTGAACCCGAGCGGTTCCAGCTCAGCGCGGACATAGTCGATCAGATCCAGGTTGCTGTCGCGGCTGACAGTGGCAAACGAGATCAGCCTGTCGAGATAGTCGATGGTGCGGGACACGTTGACTCCAAAGAAAACTGTTGCGCTACTGTGCTACCCTGCAACGTCGAGCGAATCCAGACCATGCGCATTGAAAACGCCATCCTGTCGACGGCCTTCCGCTATTTCGCAGCCGTCGCCCGGGCCGGCTCGATACGGGCAGCGGCGCGCGAGCTCAACATTGCATCATCCGCCATCAACCGTCAGGTCCTGATGCTCGAGGAGGCGATCGGCATCGCCTTGTTCGAGCGCACCGGCAGGGCGCTGCGCCTCAACCAGGCCGGCGAATTGCTGCTCGCGCAGATCACCGCCACCGGCCGTGAATACGAAGACACCCTTGCCGCCATCGAAGCATTGAAGGGCCTTCGCTCGGGCACCGTGCGTGTCGCCACGGTCGAAAGCGCCTCAGTCGAGCTGCTGCCCCGTTTCCTGGCCAGCTTCAACGCCGCCCATCCCGGCATCAGCGTTGAACTTCAGGTGACCGGTTCTGATGCCGTCACCGCCAGGGTACGAGCCCGTGAGGCCGATATCGGTTTTACCTTCAATCCGGCCTCGCTCGAGGGCCTCCAAGTTGCCCATGAAAACGCCATGCAGATCGGCGCCATCGTCTCGCCGGATCATCCATTGGCGGGCCACAAGACGGTTTCGCTGGCTGATTGCCTTGTCCATCCCTATGCCTGGCCGGCCCATGGCCTAAGCCTGCGCACCGCGCTCGATATTGCGCGCCAACAGCTTGAGCGCGCAGCACCGCCGCTGTTGCAGGCCAATTCGCTGCGTGTGATGGCCGCTTTAGCGCGCCAGGGCCGCTGTGTCGCGTTCCAGACCGAGGTCGGCATCGAGCGGCATTTGCAGACCGGCGCGCTCAAGTTCCTGCCGCTGACCGATGATGTTCTGCCGCCGGATCGTTTCATGCTGGTGCGCCAGGCAGGCCGCACGCCATCGCTCGCCGCTGAGGCGTTTTTCGAGCATGTCATTCAAGAGCTCTAATTTTGAGAACGATAATGTCGAAATATTGTTCTTTTTAGATCGATTGAAATGCGCGAAGATGCATACCAACGGGAGGAAAAGGCTGATATGGGACGCTTGACGACCCACGTGCTCGATACCTCGGCAGGCAAGCCCGCCGCCGGCATGAAGATTGAGTTATGGCGCATTGGCGATGATCCAATGCAGCTGAAAACGCTGGCCACCAATGAGGACGGCCGCGCCGATGCCCCGCTCCTAGACGGCAGCGATTTCCAGACTGGAGAATACGAACTGCGCTTTCATGCCGGTGATTACCTGATCGCTTCTGGGGTCAAGCTGCCGAAACCGGCGTTTCTCGACATCATCCCGATCCGCTTCGGTATCGCCGATCCCGATGCCCACTACCATGTGCCGCTCCTGCTCAGCGCGCATGGCTATTCAACCTATCGAGGCAGCTGATGAGCGAACGCGGGTCCATAAAGTTCAGATATCGCGGCCGCACCGTTGCGCTGACCGATGTTGGGCCGATGGACACGCTTCTCGACTGGCTGCGCCTTGACCGGCACGCCATGGGCACCAAGGAAGGCTGCGGCGAGGGCGATTGCGGCGCGTGTACGGTGGCGCTTGGCAGCTTGCGTGACGGCAAGGTTGTCTATGAAGCGGTCAATGCCTGCATCCTGTTGCTCGGCATGATCGATGGCAAGGAACTGATCTGCGTCGATGATCTGGCAAGGGACGGAGAGCTCCACCCGGTCCAGCAGGCCATGGTCGAGACGCATGGCTCGCAATGCGGCTTCTGTACCCCTGGTTTCGTAATGAGCCTGTTCACGCTCTATCATCGTGGCGGTGCCGTGGACCGTTCAATGGTCAACGACCAGATCGCCGGCAACCTGTGCCGCTGCACCGGCTATCGCCCGATTGCCGATGCAGCGATCAAGACCTGTTCGGGCACACCACAAGATGCTTGGATAGCAGCAGCGGATGAAGCGGCAGGCCATCTGGCCGGACTTGACGACGGCCACGACGTCTTCATCGGTGATGCCGCCAGCTTCTTTGCAGCTCCCGCCAGCGAGTATGCACTGGCCGCCCTCTACAGTGCCCATCCTGATGCAACCCTGGTGGGTGGTGCCACCGACGTCGGCCTGTGGATCACAAAACAGTTGCGGTCCCTGCCCAAGATCATTCACACCGGCCGGGTCAAGTCATTGCATGCGATCACCGAGGACGCCGACACCGTGGCCATCGGTGCAGCCGCCACCTACGCCGAAGCCGAAGAGGCACTGGGTGGTATCGACCCCGACATCGCCGAGATGTTGCGTCGCCTGGGCTCAAAGCAGGTCCGCGCGTCGGGGACCATCGGTGGCAACATCGCCAATGGCTCACCGATCGGTGACACACCGCCGGTCCTGATCGCCCTCAAGGCGCGGTTGCAGTTGCGCCATGGTGAGACCGTTCGTGACATCGCGCTGGAAGATTTCTTTATCGATTACGGCAAGCAGGATCGCGGCGCCGGTGAGCTGGCCACCAAAGTGACAATCCCCAAGCTGGAAGGCGATCAGGTTTTCCGCTGCTACAAGATTTCCAAACGTTTCGATCAGGATATCTCAGCCCTCCTGGGTGCGTTCCGCTTTACCATCAAGGGCAGCAGGATCCGCAACGCCCGCATCGCCTTTGGTGGCATGGCCGCAACCCCGAAACGCGCGTTGGCGGCTGAATCAGCTTTGCAGGGAGCCAAGCTAAAGGACCGTAATGTCTGGGAAAATGCTGCTGCGGCGCTTGATCGGGACTTTTCACCGATAGATGATATGCGGGCATCTTCCGACTACCGCCGCGAGACCGCAAAATCGCTATTGATGAAGGCGCTCATCGAGGTTGCAGGCGAAGCATCATCCAACACGCGGGTCACCGGAGTCAGGGGAGGTGAGCTTGAATCTGTCGCCTAAATTCGATGCCACGGCAGCCACCGCCGAGGTCGGCCACCCGGTTGCCCATGACAGCGCCGAGCGTCATGTTGCAGGCTCGGCGCCCTATATCGATGATCTGCGCGAACCGGCCGGAACCCTTCATCTTGCCCCCGGCCATGCCAGTGTGGCATGCGGCCGGGTCACGACCATAGACCTTGCCGCCGTTGAAGCTGCCCCCGGTGTTATCAAGGTGCTGACGGCAATAGATATCCCCGGCGTCAACGATTGCAGCCCGGCCATGGGCGATGATCCGATCCTCGCCAATGGTGAAATTCATTTCCACGGCCAGGTGGTTTTCGCGGTCGTTGCCGAGACCCGTGATCAGGCCCGCCGCGCGGCCAGGCTCGGTCAGGTAGCAGTCGAGGCAGCCACACCTGCGGTCACCATCGAGGACGGCGAGGCGACCGGTGAGACCGTTCTGCCGCCTTATGAATTTTTGCGCGGCACGCCTGATGACGCCTTGAAGGGTACAGCCCACGTCATGTCGAATTCGATGCGCATTGGCGGCCAGGAGCACTTCTATCTTGAAGGTCAGGTCGCCATGGCGGTGCCCGGCGAGGGCGATGAAATGCTAATCTATTCATCGACCCAGCACCCCAGCGAGTTGCAGCACATCATCGCCAGGATGCTCGGGCGCCCGGACGCCGCTATCGTGTGCGAGTGCCGCCGCATGGGCGGCGCTTTCGGCGGCAAGGAAAGCCAGGCTGCGCAATGGGCAGCACTCTCGGCCCTGGCTGCCCATCTGACAGGCCGCCCGGCCAAGATGCGGCTTGACCGCGATGACGACATGATCATGACCGGCAAGCGCCATGACATGCGCGCCGACTACAAGGCTGCCTTTGATGAGCGCGGTGTCATCGAAGCGGTTGAGATGAACTTTCCATCGCGCTGCGGTTACTCGGCCGATCTGTCACTCGGCGTCAACGACCGCACCATGTTCCATGCCGACAATGCCTACTATTACCCGCATGCCCGCATCGGATCGCAGCGTATCCGCACCAATACCGTCTCCAACACGGCCTTCAGGGGCTTCGGCGGGCCGCAGGGCATGGTCTGCGCCGAACGAATGATGGATGAGATTGCCATCCGCCTCGGTGTCGATCCGCTCACCATCCGAAAGCGCAACTTCTATGCCCGCGGCCGTGATGTGACGCCCTATGGCCTGAAACTGGAAGACAACATCATCTCTGCCGTCGTGCGCGAGCTGGAAAAGACCAGTGACTACAAGGCCCGTCGCCGCGCCATCTCCCGCTTCAACAAGAAGAGCAGGATCCTCAAGAAGGGCCTCGCGCTGACACCGGTGAAGTTCGGGATCTCCTTCACCTTGAAACACCTCAATCAGGCGGGCGCCCTGGTTCACGTCTACACGGACGGTTCGGTCCAGGTGAACCACGGCGGCACTGAAATGGGCCAGGGCCTGTACATCAAGGTTGCCCAGGTTGTTGCCGAAGAGTTCGGCATTCCGGTTGGTGATGTGAAGATTACCGCGACCACAACCGGCAAGGTGCCGAACACCGCCCCGACGGCGGCCTCATCGGGTTCCGATATCAACGGTATGGCCGCCAAGCGGGCTGCATCGGCAATTCGCGACAGAATGGCTGAACTGGCAGCAAAACTGCATCAGAGCAAGAAATCCGAAGTGCACTTTGCCGGCGGCCGGGTCACGGCGGGAAACGGTGAGATGACATTCGCCGAACTGGCCAAACAGTGTTTCCTGGAGCGGGTTTCCCTGTCATCCACTGGCTACTACGCAACACCGAAGATCACCTGGGACCGCTCGACTTCCAGCGGCCGCCCGTTCCTGTACTTTGCCTATGGCGCATCATGCAGTGAAGTCACCATCGACACCATGACCGGCGAGATGCGCATTGACCGGGTCGATATCCTGCACGATGTCGGACGTTCGCTGAACCCGGCCATCGACATCGGCCAGATCGAAGGCGGTTTTGTTCAGGGCATGGGCTGGCTGACCACCGAAGAGCTCGTCTTTGACGGCGAGGGCCGCCTGCGCACCCATGCGCCGTCGACCTACAAGATCCCGACATGTTCAGATGTTCCAGAGGATTTCCGGGTCAATCTGTGGGCATCGAAAGGCAATCGTGAGAACACTGTCTACCGCTCAAAAGCGGTCGGTGAACCGCCGCTGATGCTTGCAATCTCGGTGTTCTCGGCGATTACCAATGCGGTCGCGAGCCTGAAAAAGGGCAAGGTCCCGGTGCTCGATGCACCGGCAACCCCTGAAGCCATAATGCGGGCGGTCAATGCCATGCGGGCGGGAGGCTGAGCCCATGCAGATCTGGTTCGGCATCGCAAAGGCGGTCAAAACACACGGCAAGTGCGCGCTGGTCACCCAATTGTCGGTCGACGGTTCTGCCCCGCGCGAGGCCGGCGCCCGTATGGTGGTGATGCCCGACGGCACCTTCACCGGCACCATTGGCGGCGGTGCACTGGAATGGCGCGCGCTCGCCCTGGCTCAGGCGGCCCTGCGCAGGATGGACTGTGCACCGCAAATCACCAGGCACGCCCTCGGTCCTGAACTGGGGCAATGCTGCGGCGGGGTCTCACGCTTGATGGTCGAGGTCTTTACCGCGGATCGCAGCGAAGAAATTGATGCCTTGGCTGGCGCTGAAGCAAATGGCGTTTTCACAACGCGCGGACAGGTCACGAATGACGGGGTATCCCGTCAAATCCTTGATGAGCGGGAAGACGCGGGCATCGACTGGGACGGCGGTTCACAGATCACCGAAACATTTGGCGAGGTAAGGCGCCCGGTCTATCTGTTTGGCGCCGGTCATGTCGGACGGGCGATGATACTGGCGCTGGCACCCTTGCCGTTTGAGGTCATCTGGATCGACCCTCGCAAGGGCGAATTCCCCGGTGCGGTTCCGGCCAATGTAACGATGGTGAGCTGCGCCGATCCGGCAGCGCAGCTGACAGCGGCACCCGATGGCAGCTTCATTGTCATCCTGACCCATAGCCATGCGCTTGATCTCGATCTGGTCCACAGCGCGCTCAAGGCTGAGCGTTTCGGCTATGTTGGCGTCATCGGATCGGCAACCAAACGGGCGCGTTTCCTAAGCCGGATGCGCAAGGCCGGGTTGGCCAGCGAGGTGATTGACAGGATGGTCTGCCCGATCGGGGCAGGAGGGCCGTCTTCGAAACATCCGGCGATTATCGCCGCCAGTGTGGCGGCAGAACTACTGATCCACGATGAGCTGGTGAAAAACAGCCAAAAACCAATGCAATCTGCGCCACAAGTGGTCAGATTGCGTAATGTGCGATAACACGGCCTGGGGAGGGGTGAAGAGCACAATGACGGGACAATCCGAATTCCTGCTGCAGACGATCGGCGTCACCAAGATGTTTGGTGATCTTGCCGCCAACGCCGATGTCACCCTGAAGGTCGCGCCCGGCGAAATTCACGCTCTGCTCGGAGAGAACGGCGCCGGCAAGTCGACGCTGGTCAAGATGATATATGGTTCGCTGCAGCCGACCTCGGGCGAACTTTTCTGGATGGGAGAACGGGTGACCGTGCCCAATCCGGCTGCTGCCCGCAACCTCGGCATCGGTATGGTGTTCCAGCACTTCTCGCTGTTCGAGGCCTTAAGCGTTGCCGAGAACATCGCACTGGCCATGCCTGGAAAGCTGGATCTCGACATCCTGTCGGAAAGGATCACCCGGGTATCGAAAGAATACGGCCTGCCACTCGACCCTTCGGCGCTGGTTGCCGACCTGTCGGTCGGCGAGCGCCAGCGCATCGAGATTGTGCGCTGCCTGCTGCAGGAACCACGCCTTTTGATCATGGATGAGCCGACTGCGGTCCTGACCCCGCAGGAAGCCGACCAGCTGTTTGTGACGCTCAACCGGCTCGCCGGCGAAGGCTGCGCGGTGCTCTATATCTCGCACCGGCTCGAGGAGGTGAAACAGCTGTGCCACAACTCGACCATCCTCAGGCACGGCAAGGTTGTTGCCAATGTCGATCCGCAAAAGGAAACCGCCGCCAGCCTTGCCCGCCTGATGGTGGGCGCAGATGTCCATTCGATCAGCGCCCGCGCCTCGAGGACCGAAGGCCCGGTGATGATCGAGACATCCGACCTGTCGATGCCATCGGACGGCCCGTTCGGCGTCTCGTTGAAGAACATCGCGCTTGATGTCCAGGGCGGTGAAATCGTTGCTATCGCAGGCGTTGCCGGCAACGGACAGTCCGAGCTGTTCGATGCGCTGAGCGGTGAACGCCAGGCGCTGACCGGTGATGCGGTCAAGTTATGCGGCACGAATTGCGGCCTGACCAGTGTCACCGGGCGCCGTCAGATGAATGCCGCTTTCGTTCCCGAAGAGCGTCTCGGTCATGGCGCCGTACCGGGCATGCCCTTGTCGGAGAATGTCATCTTGACCCGGCACTCGGCGGCCAGCGGGCTGACCCGGTCCGGCTTCATTGACCGCGAAGTTGCCCACCAGATCAACGACCGCCTGACCCAGAAGTTCGATATTCGAAAAGGCAAGCGTGATCCTGAGGCAAGATCGTTGTCCGGCGGCAACCTGCAGAAATTTGTGGTTGGCCGCGAATTGGACCGCGAACCCAAGGTGCTGATCATCAACCAGCCGACCTGGGGCGTCGATGCCGGCGCTGCCGCGTTGATCCGCCAGGCGCTGATCGATCTTGCCCGATCCGGTTCGGCCGTCCTGGTGATCTCCCAGGATCTCGATGAAATCTTCGAGATTGCCGACCGTATCGCAGTGATTTCGCGTGGTGAGCTGTCGACCCCGCGGCCGGCTGGCGACATTTCACTGGAGCAGATCGGCCTGCTGATGGCCGGCGCACACGAAAAGGGTGCGGCCAAGGTCGAAAGGGCCAAGGCGTGAAACTGATCCTGGAAAAACGCGCCGAACATTCGCAGAAAATGGCTGTCCTGTCGCCGTTGATCGCGATCGCCCTTACCGTGCTGGTCGGCGGCATCATCTTTGCCGTGCGCGGGCTAAACCCGTTTTATGCGCTCTATATCTATTTCATCGACCCGGTCATGTCGCTGTGGTCGATCGAGCAATTGGTCGTCAAGGCGACCCCGCTGATCCTGATCGGCGTCGGCCTGGCGATATGCTTCACCGCCAATGTCTGGAACATCGGCGCAGAGGGCCAGCTCACCATGGGCGCTGTGTTCGGTGGCCTGCTTCCGGTTATGTTTCCTGAGTTCCAGTCACCGCTCGTCATGCCGCTTATGCTGTTGCTTGGCGTGATTGGCGGCATGGCCTATGCCGCAATCCCGGCGCTCCTGAAAAACCGGTTCGGCGCCAATGAGATACTGACCAGCCTGATGCTCGTTTATGTGGCCGGTTTCATTCTCGACTGGCTGGTGCGCGGGCCCTGGCGCGATCCCATGGGCTTCAACTTCCCCAAGACCGTGACGTTCGACGGCTGGCAGTTGCTGCCGACCTTCGGCGGCACCATCCACATGGGTGCCGTGCTCGCGGTAGTTGCCGTTGTTGTGCTGGCCGTCGTTATGGGGCGTACGCTGAAAGGTTTTGAGATCCTGGTTCTCGGCAACGCACCGCGCGCCGGCGCCTTTGCCGGGTTCTCGCGCACGAAAATCGTTCTGTTCAGTTTCCTCCTGTCGGGTGGACTGGCCGGCCTTGCTGGTATCGGCGAGGTTATGAGCACGGTCGGTCAGCTCCAGCCGACGATTTCGCCCGGCTATGGCTTCACCGCCATCATCGTGGCGTTCCTCGGCCGGCTCAACCCGATCGGTGTCCTGTTCGCCGGCCTGATGCTCGGCATCAGTTATCTCGGTGGCGAGGCAGCCCAGGTGACGCTGGGCATGTCCGACAAGATCGCCAAGGTGTTCCAGGGCATCCTGCTGTTCTTCATACTGGCCTGCGATTCAATGATCCTCTACCGGATCAGACTCATCACCGGCGCAAAGCCGCAAGCCGCACCGGCGGAGTAGGGACCATGGGCGCACTTGAAGCAGTCATCTTGACCATCATCACCGCATCGACACCGCTGTTGCTCGCCGCCATCGGCGAGCTGGTTGTCGAGCGCTCAGGCGTTTTGAATCTCGGCGTCGAAGGCATGATGGTCATGGGAGCGGTCTGTGGCTTTGCGGTTTCCTATAGTACAGGTTCTCCCTATCTCGGTGTCCTTGCCGCAATCGCTGCTGGTGTATTTATGTCGCTGTTGTTCGGTTTCCTCACGCTGACGCTGGTTGCCAATCAGGTCGCGACCGGCCTGGCGTTGACTTTGCTCGGTCTGGGCCTGTCCGGTCTGATCGGTGAGTCCTTTGTCGGCTTGCCCGGTGTCAAACTGACCGCACTGGCAATCCCCGGCTTGAGCCAGATCCCGTTCATCGGACCGATCCTGTTCGGCCAGGATATCCTGGTCTATGCCTCATTCGCGCTGGTCGCGGCGGTCAGTTATGTGATGTTCAAGACCCGCACCGGCCTGATCATTCGCGCCATTGGTGACAATCACACATCCGCGCACGCCCTAGGCTACGGCGTGATCCCGGTCCGTTATGCCTGCGTCATGTTTGGTGGCGCCTGTGCCGGCCTGTCAGGCGGTTATCTTTCGCTTGCCTACACCCCGCAGTGGATCGAAAATATGACCGGTGGCCGCGGCTGGATTGCCCTGGCGCTGGTGGTGTTTTCAACTTGGTTGCCCAAAAGGGTGGCAATCGGGGCCTATCTGTTCGGCGCGGTCTGGATCATGGGATTGTATGTGCAGGCAGCAGGAGTTGGCATTCCATCGCAGTTTCTCTCGTCGCTGCCCTATCTGGTGACCATCGTTGCATTGGTGATCATCTCCGGCAATAAGACACTGAGCCGTGTCAACACGCCGGCCTGTATCGGTCAGTCATTCGTGCCGGACCGTTAAATGATTTACTCAGCCGGTGAACCTGTGGTCTGCACCGCTTGAGGCAAACAATGAAGGACCGCATCAGGGAGCTTCGTTTCCAAGAGAGGCGAAGGAAGGAGTTACGAAATGAAGACTAAACTTTTGGGGCTCGCTGCAGCCTTTGCGATGACGCTCGGCGCGGCATCGGCCGAAGCCAAGACCAAGGCCTGTTTTGTGTACGTCGGCCCGGTCGGCGACCACGGCTGGACATACCAGCATGACCAGGGCCGGTTGGTTGTGGAAAAAGAGCTCGGAGACGATGTGGAAACCGCCTATGTGGAAAACGTTGCCGAGGGTCCCGATGCCGAGCGCGCAATTGAGCGTCTCGCCCGCGATGGCTGCAACATCATCTTCACCACATCGTTCGGCTACATGGAAGCAACGCTGAAAGTTGCCAAGAAATTCAAGGATGTGAAATTCGAGCACGCAACCGGCTACAAACGCGCCGACAACGTATCGACCTACAACGCCAAGTTCCACGAAGGCCGTTACATAATCGGCCAGATCGCGGCCAAGACGTCCAAATCGGGCATTGCCGGCTACATCGTGTCATTCCCGATCCCTGAGGTGGTCTCCGGCATCAACGCCTTCATGCTCGGTGCCCAGTCAATCAACCCGGACTTCAAGGTCAAGGTCGTCTGGGTCAACTCCTGGTACGATCCCGGCAAGGAAGCAGACGCCGCCAAGGTGCTGTTCAGCCAGGGCGCTGACATCATCACGCAGCACACCGATTCAACGGCACCCCTGCAGATCGCCGCTGAAAAGGGTGCCATGGGCTTCGGCCAGGCATCCGACATGATCGCCTTTGCGCCCAAGACCCAGATGACCGCCATCGTCGATGACTGGTCGGGCTACTACGTGAGCCGGGTCAAGGCCGTTATGGACGGTACCTGGAAGTCGGAAGACACCTGGGGTGGCATCGATTCAGGCATGGTCGGCATGGCGCCGATGACCAATATGCCAGATGACGTGGCGAAGATGGCCATGGAAACACTGGAAAAGATCAAATCGCACGAGCTTAATCCGTTCACCGGACCGATCACCAAGCAGGACGGTACCGTTGTCGGCGAAGCCGGCAAGCCGCTCGATGACGGCGCTGTGCTCGGTATGAACTGGTACGTCAAAGGCATCGACGACAAGCTGCCTCAGTAAGGCAATAGCGATAATGGCCTCCTGCCTCTAACCGGCAGGGGGCTTTTTCCTGGGCTGGACATGAGTGCATTTTACGCAGACTGGATGAACCTCTTGCTGCGCTGGGGTCACATGATCGCGGGCATTGCCTGGATCGGCACGTCGTTCTATTTCGTTGCGCTCGACCTCAGCCTGCGCAAGCGTAAAAACATGCCGGCCGGCGTACTGGGCACCGCCTGGGAAGTCCATGGCGGCGGCTTCTATCATGTCGAAAAGTTCAGCGTAGCCCCGAAAAACCTCCCCGATGACCTTATCTGGTTCAAGTGGGAAGCCTACCTGACCTGGATCACCGGCATGCTGTTGATGGCGGTCCAATTTTACTGGAATGCCAGTGCCTGGCTGATTGATCCGAACATTTTGCCGATGGAGCCGTGGCAGGCAATTGCCCTGTCGCTCACCAGTCTCGCCGGCGGCTGGCTGGTCTATGACGGCCTGTGCCGTTCACCGCTTGGAAGGAACCTCAATGTGCTCGCCGGGCTCGTCTTCATTCTGATCCTGGCCGCCGCCTATCTATTCACGCATGTTTTCTCCGGCCGCGGCGCCCTGATCCACGTCGGCGTCTTGGTTGGCACATTGATGGCCTTCAACGTCTTTGCCATCATCATCCCAAACCAGAAAAAGATCACCGCCGCATTGTTCGCCGGCGAAACGCCCGATCCAAAGTACGGCATCATCGGCAAGCAGCGCTCGATGCACAACACCTACCTCACTTTGCCGGTGCTGGTGATGATGGTGTCGGGCCATTACCCCATGTTAACCGGTCATCCGCACGCCTGGTTGCTGGTCGGACTGATCGTGATCGGTGGCGGCGCTCTGCGTCATTTCCTGGTGCGTCACGAGGTCGGCGAACCGCTTGATGGTTATGCCTGGACGTTTCCGGTAATCGCGATCGCCTTGATCCTGGCGATGTGGATGACGGCCCCTCAGGCCCGCGATGTGGCCGGTATAAGTGTGACGGATCAGGAGGTTATGGATATATCGCAGAAACACTGCATCTCGTGTCACGCCGCAAAGCCGGTCAACGAGGCCTTCGAGACCCCGCCCAAGGAAGTTGTTCTGGAAACCATCGCTGAGATGCGCCGGTTCGCGCCTCTGGTCAACAAGTTCGCCGTCCAGACCGACGCCATGCCGCTCGGCAACGAGACCGCCATGACCGACAAGGAACGCGATCAGCTCGGCGCCTGGATCGCTGCACAATGATGTCGCTGAACCAAGTCAACGCGATGCCGCATGCCCGGTTCATGGCAGCGTTCGGCGATGTCGCCGAGCACTCGCCCTGGGTGGCCGAAGCTGCAGCTGGCGAACGCCCGTTCGAGGACCGCCGCGAAATGGTTGCTGCCTTTGCCGGTGCCATGCAATCAGCACCCGACGCCGCCAAGCTGGCTGTCGTGCGCGCCCATCCAGATCTCGCCGGCAAGGCCGAGTTGACGGACGATTCAACCCGAGAACAAGACGGCGCAGGGCTCAACACGCTCAGCAGTGATGAATTTGACCGGTTTATGCAGATGAATGAGGCCTACAAGGCCAAATTCGGGTTTCCGTTCATTTTCGCCGTCAAAGGCGCAGACAAGTATCAAATCCTTGAAGCGTTCGAGGAACGGCTTGAGAATTCAGCAGAAACCGAATTCCACACCGCCTGCGCCCAGGTTTGCCGCATCTTCCGGTTCCGTATCGAAGACAGGGTGTCGAAATGAGCCCGCGCGTTCTGCGGGGATGGGTTGTCGATTTCGGCAGCGGCAAGACCAGGGATTGGCGCAACGGCGCGGTTGCTGTTGGCAAGGACGGCCGCATTGCCTGGGTTGGCGCATATGCCCGCCTGCCGAAATCATACACCAGGTTTGCCATTGACGATTATGGTGACCATCTCATCCTGCCCGGCCTGATCGACCCCCACATTCATTTTCCGCAATACCGCATCCTGGCTGCGCCGGGCAAAGACCTGCTCGATTGGTTGAACCGTTTTACGTTTCCTGAAGAAGCCCGTTATCGCTCCAAAGCCCATGCTGCCAAAGCCGCCGAACTCTTTCTCGACCGGCTTGCGGCCAATGGCACCACGTCCACAATGGCGTTCTGTTCGGTGCACAAGGCTTGCGCCGATGCGCTGTTTTCTGCCGCGGAGAAACGCAACATGGCGCTTGTCACCGGCAAGACCATGATGGACCGCAATGCACCGGCCAACGTTCTCGATGATGCTGAAACCGGCGGCCGCGACAGCCAGGCGCTGATCGGCAAATGGCACGGCAAAGGGCGGTTGCGCTATGCGGTGACGCCGCGCTTTGCGGTAACCTCAAGCGGGGCACAGCTTGCTGTTTCGGGCGAACTCCTCAAGGACCATCCTGACTGTCTGATGCAGACCCACATCTCTGAAAGCCCGGGTGAGATCGAATTCGTCAAACAGCAGTTTCCCAAATCTAACGACTATACCGACGTCTACGACAGCTTTGGCCTGCTCGGTCCGACCAGCCTGTTTGCCCACGCCATTCATCTAAGCGAACGCGAATGTGCGCGATTGTCGGAGACTGGGTCTGCAGTCCTGCACTGTCCGACCTCCAACAATTTTTTGGGTTCAGGGTTGTTCCGCTACCCCCATCTGGCAGACCAAAGTCGTCCGGTCGGGGTCGGCGTTGCGACCGACGTCGGCGGCGGCACCAGCTACTCCATGCTGCAAACCCTGGG
>JABDJG010000031.1 GCA_013002595.1 Hyphomicrobiales bacterium
GCCCATCGTGCCGGAGGCGCGTCTTCGACACGACGGGTGCGTTGCGATGCTTGCCCGATGCACCGCATCGCGCTGCGCACCGCGCCTGCCCGAATGAACCGCTATGATCCCATGAAATGGGTCGCTGCTACTGGGATCTGGTATAGGCTCATATACAAAATAACGGGACGCCTTCCAGCATCCCGTTGTTGTTGTATACCCGATATCGGAGCTGTGCCGATCAGGTTAATTGTTTGTCGTCGTCGGCTCGGCCTTTTGTGCCTTGGAGGTCTGCGACTTGACTTCCTTGCCATACAGAAGATCGATCGCTGCCTTGAGCTGGAGATCCTTGGTCTTGTCCTGCGGCACATAGGCTGACGAACCCGATTCCTCTTTGGAACCTTCGTTTTTCAGGTGGCCGCGCAGCGAGGCTTCACCTCGCGACTTGCGTGCCGCTGCCGATTTCTTCAGATCATCCGGCAGTTCCTGCTCGATCCGAATGTCGGGCACGATGCCCTTGGCCTGGATCGATTCGCCCGATGGCGTGAAGTACCGCGCTGTCGTCAGCCGGATCGCGCCCTGAGAGCCGAGCGGAATGATCGTCTGCACAGAACCCTTGCCGAACGAGCGTGTGCCAAGCACCGTCGCCCGCTTGTGGTCCTGCAGGGCACCGGCAACAATTTCCGACGCCGAGGCCGAGCCGCCATTGATCAGAACGACGATCGGCTTGCCATCGGTCAGGTCACCGCTTTGCGAGTTGTAGCGCTGGCTTTCGCTGGCGTTACGGCCGCGGGTCGAAACCACCTCGCCGCGCTCCAGGAACGTATCGGACACAGAAATTGCCTGGTCGAGCAAACCGCCCGGATTATTGCGAAGATCAAGAATATAGCCTTTGATCTCGCCTTTCATCTTTTTGTTAACCGCCTTGATCGAGCGCTCCAGACCGGATTGGGTCTGTTCGCTGAACGAGGAAATCCGAACATAGCCGATATCGCCTTCGCCCTCGACTTCATGCTTGACCGAGCGGATGCGAATGACATCGCGCACCACCGTGACATCGAACGGTTCATCGACGCCGGGGCGCCTGATGCTCAAGGTGATCGGCGTCTTGACGCGGCCGCGCATCTTGTCGACAGCCTGATTGAGCGTCAGACCGAGGATCTGCTCGCCGTTGAGATGGGTAATGAGATCGTTGGACCGAAGGCCGGCGCGCGCTGCAGGCGTATCATCGATCGGCGCCACAACCTTAACCAGGCCGTTTTCCATGGTGACTTCGATCCCGAGGCCGCCAAATTCGCCGCGCGTCTGCTGTTGCATGTCCTTGAACCGCTTCGGGTTCATGTAGCTGGAATGCGGATCGAGCGAAGCCAGCATGCCGTTGATGGCGGCATCGATGAGCTTTTCCTCATCCGGAGATTCGACATAATCAGACCGTACCCGGTCGAAAACATCACCAAACAGGTTCAGTTGCCGGTAGGTGTCCGAATTCGACGCACTGGCAACATTCAATGCTTGCATCAGTCCGGTCGACATCACCGCACCCAGTGCGACGAAACAAGCAGACTTCCAGAAATTCTTTCGCATCATCGACGCGCCTCTTTTCGGTTACCGATCCACCAGGATGATGAATCTATTGCCTGGCCCTTGATTCTGAATTCAACATATAGGATCGGCTTGTTGATATCCAATGTCTCACCGATCAATGTTCCGCGAGCCGACGTGTTGCCCATGCGGCCAATCGGCTCACCGGCTTGAAGATCTTGTCCGGTCTGGGCGCTCAATTGCGCCAAACCGGCGAATAGCACATGATACCCCTGCCCGACATCCAATATCAAGAGTTTGCCGTAAGACCTGAAGTCACCGGCATACTCAACCCTGCCGGCGACCGGCGCGGTCACCTGGCCCTGGCGGCGGGTGGCGATGTAGATGCCCTTTGAATCATTGCCGAAATCGTCCTTCTCGCCAAAACGACGCAACAAACGCCCCTGAACCGGGTAGTCCATTTTGCCGCGGACAGATTTGAACGACAGGCGCGCCAAACGCCGTTTTTTGGGCTTCTTGACCGTCTCGGGACCAGCTTTGGCTGCAGTTTTGGCCTCAATCTTTGATTTAGCTTCGCGGCGTTTGCGTTCTTCGGCCAGTGCCGCCAGCAGCTGTTTGAGTGATTTGGCCTTTTCAGCCAGCTTTTCTGCCCGCTCGGCCTCGGCCAGCAAATCTGTGTCGGTTTGCTTGATCAATGCGATCTTGCGTGCCTGCAATCCGGCCATCTGCTTGTGCGCAACTTCCAGTTTTGCCAGATGTTCGCCCAGCTCGGTCCGCTCGGCCTTGTGCCGCGCCTGGATTGCGTCCATTTCGGCCAGGGTCCGGGATAGCGCGGCGGTTTCCGCGTTGACCGCCGGCACCACCGCACCGAACAGCATTGCGCCCCGAATGGCCGCCATCGCATCGTCCGGCCGGGTTGCCAGGGGTGGCGGTTTGTTGCGCTCCAGCCGCTGCAGGCCGGCGAGCAACTGAGTAAGTGCCTCACGGCGGTCATCAAGACTGGCTCTCAATCGACTCTGGCGCACTTCAAGCGCCGCAATTCGCCGTTCACTGGCGGTAATCATCGCCTCACGGCCCTGGATCCGGGAAGCCAGGTTCACCAATCGGCCCGAAATCTGTTCTTCTTCAAGCTGCAGCGCCTGCAATTCATCCCGCAACGCCTTGCGCCGCGACTGTGATTGTTCGATCTGCTGGTTAATACGCCCCAGTTTTGACGATGGCTCGTCCACGCCAGCCGCGACCGGCGACATCCCAAAGGCCTGCGCAAGCAGCACCGCTGTCAGAAATCTCTTCACGTGGCCCAATGAAGCCCCTAATTGGTTCTAAAGTGGGGCGTTCACAACGAATCACCCCCTATTCCCGGTGATACGGATGATTAACCAAAATAGTGACTGACCGGTAAATCTGTTCGGCCAGCATCACCCGTGCCAGCCGGTGCGGCCAGGTCATCTTGCCGAGCGACAGTACCAGCCCGGCCCGGCCGTGCACGGCAGCGGCATGACCATCCGGTCCGCCGATCAGAAAAGCCACTTCGCGGGTGCCGTTGTCCAATAGCCGGCCCAGTTCACCGGCAAAGGCCTCAGACGTCATGTCCTTGCCGCGTTCATCAAGCGCAATCACATAAGAAATTGAAGAACACGAGCCCAAAAGCCGGGCCGCCTCATCGACCTTGCGCAAATCGGCGGTCTTGGCCTGCGATTCGGCGTGCTCGGTGACGGTCAGCGCGGCAATGCCGGCGCGGCGGCCCATCTGCGCTGCCCGCTCGAAATAATCACCACAAAGCGTCCGCTCCGGGCTGTTCTTGAGCTTGCCGACTGCCGAAATGTGGAGCTTCATTGTTTGCCTGATCAGTCGGCACCGGCCTGCGCGCCCCGCCCAATCACCCGATAAGGCTACCCGCGGGGCAGTTGGGCAGGGTGCGCAGGCCGGTGCCGACTGATCAGGCAAACAATGAAGCTCCACATTTCGGCAGTCGGCAAGCTCAAGAACAGCCCGGAGCGGACG
>JABDJG010000057.1 GCA_013002595.1 Hyphomicrobiales bacterium
GACGAACGCCAGCTGAGCGGCAACCAGATCAGCGCAACCAGGATTGCCGCCACAATGACGAAACCAAACGCCTCGATACCCTGTTCAAACACCTAAAAGTTCCCACCTGTCACAATTCAGATGAGAACCTTAGTTGAGCCGCCTTAAAGGGACGTGTGCCGAACGATCGGAATTGGATCATTCGGCAGGTTTGGTAAACCATCAGTTCATGGTCGGGATGGAGAACTCGGCACCGTCCTTGATGCCCGATGGCCAGCGTGACGTGATGGTCTTGGTACGGGTGTAGAAGCGCATCGAATCCGGGCCGTGCTGGTTGAGATCACCGAACGATGAGCGCTTCCAGCCGCCGAATGTGTAGTAGGCCAGCGGCACCGGGATCGGCACGTTGATGCCAACCATGCCGATGTTGATCCTGGAGGCAAAATCGCGGGCGGCATCGCCGTCACGGGTGTAGATGGCAACGCCGTTGCCGTACTCGTGCTCCATCGGCAGCGACAGGGCCTCGTCATAGGTCTTGGCGCGGACCACCGACAGGACCGGGCCGAAGATCTCTTCCTTGTAGATGCGCATGTCGTTGGTGACGTTGTCGAACAGGCAGCCGCCCATGAAGTAGCCGTCCTCATAGCCCTGCATCTTGAAGTTACGGCCATCGACGGCGAGCGTTGCGCCTTCCTCGATGCCGAGGTCGACGTAGCCGCGGACCTTTTCAAGCGCCTGTTTGGTGACCAGCGGGCCATAGTCGGCTTCGCGGTCGGTCGACGGGCCGATGCGCAGGTTTTCCACCCTGGGGGTGAGTTTTTCCATCAGGGCATCGGCGGTGCTCTCGCCGACCGGCACGGCGACCGAGATCGCCATGCAGCGCTCACCGGCCGAGCCGTAGCCGGCGCCGATCAAGGCGTCAACGGCCTGGTCCATGTCGGCATCGGGCATGATGATCATGTGGTTCTTGGCGCCGCCGAAGCATTGCACGCGCTTGGCGTTGGCACAGCCGCGCGAGTAGACGTATTCGGCGATCGGTGTCGAGCCGACGAAGCCGACGGCCTGGATCGTCTCATCATCAAGGATGGCATCGACGGCTTCCTTGTCGCCGTTAACCACATTGAGGATGCCTTCCGGCAGGCCGGCTTCCAGCATCAGTTCGGCCAGGCGGAGCGGCACCGACGGATCGCGCTCGGACGGTTTCAGGATGAAGGCGTTGCCGCAGGCGATCGCAGGGGCAAATTTCCACATCGGGATCATCGCCGGGAAGTTAAACGGGGTGATGCCGGCAACGACGCCGAGCGGCTGGCGCATGGAATACATGTCGATGCCGGGCCCGGCGCCTTCGGTAAACTCGCCCTTGAGCAGGTGGGCGGCGCCGGTTGCAAATTCACACACCTCCAGGCCGCGCTGCACATCGCCCGCGCTGTCGGGAATGGTCTTGCCGTGCTCCAATGACAAAAGCTGGGCGAGTTCTTCCTTGTGGGTGTTGAGCAGATCAACGAACTTCATCAGCACGCGGGCGCGAACCTGCGGATTACGGGCGGCCCATGCCGGCTGCGCTGCCGCGGCGTTGGCAACGGCTGCCGTCATTTCGTCCTTTGAAGCCAGCGCGACCTTGGCCTGTACTTCGCCGGTGTTCGGGTTGAATACATCGGCAAAGCGGCCGCTGGTGCCTGCAACTGCCTTACCACCGATGAAATGGCCGATTTCTTTCGTCATGACGTCCTCGCTTGTCGTTGTATTTGCAGGATGTGAGCCCGATTGTTGGCGCACCCTAACGATGCTGGCTGGATGCCGCAATATGACAGCGCCGGAAAGAGCCAGATTACAGGCGAGCTAAGCGCCACTGTTCGGAGGCCAAACTGCTGGTCTGGTCCTTTGGGCGCACGGTCGTGGCGAGATGTAGATCTTGCGCTCGAGTGCGGGGCCGGGCGGGGCAATGTCGCCCTGGGGTGGCTGCTGTCGGCGGAGCGTGAGCACACTGATCGCCGCCATGACCGGCACCGCGGTCAATAGGACGAACATCCATTGCTTCAGCGCCGGTGCGCCGGCTGCCGTCAGAAACAGCGACAACAGCAAAAGAGCACCGAAGATATCGGTAACGATGATCCAGATGTTTTCCGAGATGTAGCGGCGAATGCCGGCTGTGGCCCGAGATGTCATGAGTGCCGGCTCCTTGGTGCCAAGTGACGGTTAACAAATCATAAACACTTGTGCCAAAAGAGAACAGCGCCTATTCGCCCGACCAGGAGTGCAAGCCCGATGCCATGGTTGGCTGGTTTGTGTTAAGCCTGCCGGCTTGGGCGCAGCGAACTTCGAAGGACCAGTTTGGGCCGTGGCGAGAGACAGGGCGATCATATGCCTGGCAATGGGCCAGATCCTTGTCTGGGCCGGCCTGTTCTATGTGTTTCCGGCGATGCTGGTGCGCTGGGAGGAAGCGCTTGGCTGGTCGAAGGCTGAACTGACCGGTGCATTCACGCTGGCGATCTTTGTGTCGGCGCTGTCATCACCGCTTGCCGGCCGGTTGATCGATGCCGGGCGCGGCGGCTTGATGATGGCCGGCAGCTCGCTGCTCGGCGGGTTCTGCCTCGTCGGCCTGTCGATGGTGCGCGAGCTGTGGCAGTTCTATGTGGTGTGGGCGCTCATCGGCGTCCTGCTGGCGGGGTGCCTGTATGAACCCTGTTTTGCCCTGGTGACCCGGGCGCGCGGCGCGGCGGCGCGGCGCGGCATCATTGCGATCACCCTGGTTGCCGGGTTTGCCAGCACCATCAGTTTCCCGGCCATTCATGTGCTGGCCGATGGTCTGGGCTGGCGCATGGCCATCCAGATTTTCGCCGCTGTCGTGATTTTGGTGGCAACGCCGTTCATGTGGTACGGCGCGAGCAAGGTCGAAAAAGCAGGCGCGGAAGACCAGGACCATTCAGGCGATCACAAGGTGGCGCGACATGCGTTTATCGGGCGGCCGCACTTCTGGCTGCTGGCGGTAGGGTTTGGCCTCGGTGCGATCGTGCATGGCGTGTCGCTGCATCATCTGCTGCCAATCCTGCACGATCGCGGATTCACGGCCGATATTGCTGTTCTGGCAGCTTCGTTCATCGGCCCGATGCAGGTGGCAGGCCGCCTTGCAATGATGGCCGCCGAGCGGCATGTCTCCAATCACGGTGTTGCGATTGCCTGTTTCATGTTCATGGGTCTTGCCGTCATGCTGCTGGCGGCATCGGGTGCGGCACCGGTTCTGCTGGCCGGGTTCGTGGTGTTCTATGGTGCGGCCTACGGCACGGTCAGTATCCTCAGGCCGCTGATTGCGCGCGACATTCTGGGCGGGGCGAATTTCGGCGCCAAGACCGGCGCGCTGGCGCTCATCTATCTGGTCGGATCGGCCTCGGCGCCCTATCTGGGGTCGCTGGTGTGGTCGGTCGGCGGCTATGACCTGGTGCTGCCGTGCCTGATCGTGCTGGCCTTTGCCGGCCTCATCCTTTATGTGGCGGCGCACCGGTTGCCGCGGCAGGCTTAAGCTGAAGCGCGTTGCGCTTGAGTTGTGAATCGGCACCGGCCCGCTCCCCCGCCCAACCACCCGAT
>JABDJG010000080.1 GCA_013002595.1 Hyphomicrobiales bacterium
ATCCCATATGATGCGCACTGGCCGTAGTACGGTTAGGACAAATTTGGTGGAACCGTATACCAAAGGAAAATGACATGAACTGGATTTCCCGAATTGCAGCTGGCTTGTTGGCGTTAAGCCTTTCAACGGTTATGGCAAATGCCGCTGAAATCAACTGGGATATGGCAAACGAATATAATGACACCTCTATACATGCCGAAGGTGACAAGGTGTTTGCCAAGGCGCTGGAAGAAAATTCCGGCGGAAAGATCAAGATTACACATCATTTCGGTGGATCGATCGGTTTCAAATCTAAGGATCAGCTGGATGCAGTAGGCGATGGCGCGCTGCCGATCGCGGATACCTATGTCGGCCCGCTCGGCGGCATCAATCCGATGTTCCTGCTGCCGTCCCTGCCGTTCCTGGCCGCGACACCAGAAGATGCCCGCCGGCTTTATGAAATTGCCAAGCCGGAGTACGAGGCAATCTTCGATGCCAACAATCAAAAGCTGCTATACTCTTCGCCGTGGCCGCCTTCGGGCATCTGGGCCAAAAAGCCTGTCGACAACAAGGGTGCACTGACAAACCTGAAGATCCGTACTTATGATGCAAACGGTACGGTCACTTTGAAGGAAGCCGGTGCTGCTCCTATTCAGCTGTCATGGGCCGATGTTGTACCGCAGCTGTCGACTGGCGGTATTTCCGCTGTTTTGACCTCTGCTGAAGGTGGCACCAACGCTAAGTTCTGGGAGCATCTGTCTCACTTTACCGAAGTGAACTACGCGATGCCGCTCAACATGGTGCACATCAACAAGGACGTCTGGAACGGCCTGTCGCCTGACCTGCAAAAAGCAGTGATGGATGCCGCCAAGACTGCCGAAGATCGCAACTGGAACGCCGTGAAAGCCCGTGTCGCGCAGAACTATGCCGACATGAAAGCCAACAACATGACGGTTGTTCAGGGCGTTTCAGCCGAGTTCCTCGGCGAGCTTAACACGGCTGGTCAAAAGGCTCTGGCGTCCTGGCTTGAGAAAACCGGCGATACCGGCAAAGCCATCATGGATGCCTACAACAAGAAGTAATCACATCGGGCGCATCTGCCTGATGACGAATCGGTAACACGCGTGGCATGCTCCTTATAATGAGGGGCATGCCGTTCCTTTTGAGATGCGGGGTTTGGACGGTGATCGATCGTATTGCAACGATCATAAACCGCACGGCAGGTGGCATTGCTGCGCTGCTATTGGTCTATATTCTTTGCCACATTCTATACGAGATCGTCCTCAGGGTCGGCTTCAGTTCATCGACCTATGTTCTGGATGAATTTGTCGGCTATGCCGTTGCCGCGATGACATTCCTGTCGCTCGGCTATGCGCTGGATACCGGCGGGATGATCCGCGTCGATATTGCGCTGGGGCGAATGCGTGGCAAACCACGCCGGGTGATGGAACTGATCTGCGTTACCGCGACATTCCTGATGACGTGTTTTTGCGCCTGGTACATGTGGAGTGACGTCAAGCGCAACTGGGTGCGCGGTTCGGTCAGCGAAAGCGTTGCCGAGGTTCCGTTGTGGATCCCGACCGGTGCAGTATGGCTGGGCCTGACCCTGTTCGCGCTGCAGTTGCTGTTCTATTTCATTCGCATCGTGCGCGGTGGCCCGATGATCAGTTCTGGAGCTTCTGAATAAGTCATGGAAGCACTTGTTTCAGGGTTGATCATTCTGGTGCTGATCCTGTTGTTTTTGGGATCGGGAGTTTGGGTATTCATCGGCCTCTTGCTGGTCTCCACCACCGGCCTGACGCTGGTGCTCGATTTTCCGCCGGACCGAATTGGTGTGATCTTGAAGAAGATCCTGTTCCGAAGTGCCAGCTCATGGGAGTTGGCGGCAATTCCATTGTTCATCTGGATGGGCGAGCTGATCTTCAGATCCGATATCTCCGAGCGCCTGTTCAAAGGCCTGACGCCACTGGTGGCGCGTTTTCCCGGCGGGTTGATCCATACCAATGTTGCAGGCTCGGCGCTGTTTGCCGCGATATCGGGTTCAAGCGCCGCGACGACGGCGACGATCGGCAAGATCACGACGGTCGAATTGTCCAAGCGCGGTTATGATCAGTCGCTGTCGATTGGTTCGCTGGCCGGCGCCGGCAGTCTTGGGCTCTTGATCCCGCCATCGATCGTCATGATCATCTATGGCGTATTGGCCGAGGTTTCGATATCGCGGTTGTTCGCAGCCGGTATCGTGCCAGGCTTGGTGGTGTCGGGGCTGTACATGGCCTATATCGCGGCCCGTTGCATGCTTAATGACAGCCTGGCGCCGCGCAGTGCGCGTATGGCCGATGCCAGCTCACTCGGTCGGGCGTTCGGCAACCTGCTGCCAATCATCATTCTCATCGTCCTGGTGCTGGGCGCGATCTATACCGGACTGGCGACGCCATCGGAGGCGGCGGCCATCGGTGTTGCGTCAACCTTGGTTATGCTGGCGGTACTTAGACAGATTACCTGGTCCATGTTGCGGGAGTCGATCATGGGCGCGGTGCGCACGTCAGCCATGGTCTGCTCGATCCTGGTGGCGGCTGCCTTCTTGTCGACGGCGATGGGCTTCATGCACGTGCCGCAGGACATCGCCAAGGCGATTGCCACGCTCAATCTCGGGCCGTATGGGCTGATCGTCGTGCTGGCAGTGTTTTATGTGGTGCTTGGGCTTTTCCTTGACGGGATCTCGATCACCGTTATGAGCCTGCCGATCACCCTGCCGCTGATCCTGTCGATGGGCTTTGATCCGATCTGGTTCGGGGTGTTTCTGGTGCTGATGGTGGAAATTGGCCAGATGACGCCGCCGATCGGGTTCAACCTGTTCGTGCTTCAGGGCCTGACCGGCATCCCGATCGGCAGGGTCGCCGTGGCGGCGTTGCCGTTCTTCGGGCTGATGGTGATCGCGGTGCTGTTCATCGTGATCTGGCCGGAAATCGCGCTGTGGTTGCCGGGCGTTCTGTTCGACAAGTAACAGAACAGTCAGCTTGTTGGCGGCCGCACGAAGAAGCCATCCCTTACCGCGGCATTGAGGCAGGCGCGCAGCAGGTCGAAATAGCCGTTGGCGGTGACATCGAAATTACGCAACTGGCCGGAGCGGAAGACTTTCAGCTGGCCGTCTGCCGGATCGGTTGCAAACAGCTCGATGGTGAATTTGGCGGCCGTGTCGGAACTGCCTTTCCGGCGCTCGATGTTGATCAGGCCCTTGGGTTCGGGTTTGCCGGTGCCGCCTTCCATGAGGGCAAGCGTGACTTGTAGGTGCGTTTGCAATTTGGTCGTGCTGCCGAACCCATTCCCGGCGCAGGCGTTCAGAGCCTGGTGGAGCAGGTCATAATAGCTGACTTGGCTGCGAGGAAAGCCTTCCAGGCGCCCGGAGCAGAAGTGCTCGGCCTCGGCCTTGTCCTTTGCCCGCCGGTAGACCTCGATATCATGGTGCGATGAAGCCTCGCTGCCGGTCTGGTCATTGGAGATGTCGATGTGCCCGATGGTGATCTGTTTGGCCAGCACCGGGTGTCTGGTCATCAGCATGGCGCGGATCATGGTCTGCCTTACATTGCATCAGGTGTTGGAGGGCAGGAATGTAGCAACTTGCGGGAACATGACCAGGCCGACAATGGCCAGGCACATAATGATGAACATCGGAATGCTGGCGCGTGAGATAAAGCCCATATCATGACCGGTCATGCCCTGCAGCACGAACAGGTTGAAGCCGATTGGCGGGGTAATCTGTGCCATCTCGACGACGATCATCAGATAGATGCCGAACCAGATCATGTCGAAACCGGCAGCGCGAACCATCGGTTCGATCACCGCCATGGTCAGGACGATCGATGAGATGCCGTCGAGGAAGCAGCCCAGGATGATGTAGAACACCGTCAACATGGCGATGAGCATCAATGGTGTCAGGTTGAAACCGCCGATGAGTTCAGCCAGGCCGCGCGGGATGCCGGTGAAGCCCATGGCAAGCGACAGGAATGTCGAGCCGGCGAGAATGAAGGCGATCATTGCCGATGTGCGGACCGCGCCGAAGACCGACTGCTGGAAGGTTTTCCAATTGAGGCTGTCCTGCAGTTTTGACAGTCCAAGTGATCCAAGCACACCGAGCACGGCGGCCTCGGTGGCAGTGGCGATGCCGGAGTAGATGGAGGCGATAACCGCGAAGATGAGCGCGAGGACCGGCACCAGGTCTCTCAGGGCGCCAAATTTGGCGCGCCAGGAGAACTGCTCTTCCTTGGCGATGTCGCCGCCCTTCATGATGCCCCAGACAGCGACATAGGTCATGAACATGAGAGCCAGCGCGATGCCTGGCAGGATGCCGGCGATGAACAGCTTGGCGATCGATTCATTGACGGTTACGCCATAGATGATCAAAGAGATCGACGGCGGGATGAGAAGGCCAAGCGTGCCGGCGCCGGCCAGCGTGCCGACGATCATCTTTTCGGGATACTTGCGCGCGCGCAGCTCGGGGATAGCCATCTTGCCGACCGTGGCCACGGTGGCGGCGGATGAGCCGGAGATGGCAGCAAAGATTGCCGAGCCGGCGACATTGACGTGCAGCAAGCCGCCGGGCAGGCGGCTCATCCACGGCGTCAGGCCTTTGAACAGCACTTCGGACAGTTTGGTGCGGAACAGGATCTCGCCCATCCAGATGAACATCGGCAAAGCGGTCAGCGTCCAGGACGATTGGGCGCCCCAGATGGTAACGGCCATCGAGGCGCCGACCGGCCGGGAGGTGAAAAGTTCCATGCCGATGATGGCACAGGCGAGCAGGCTGGCACCGACCCAAACGCCCGATCCCAGGCACAGGAACAGTGCTGCGATGAAAATTACTGTGGCGAAGACTTCAGTCATCCATCCGAGCCCATAGCCGCGCCCTTGTCGATCTCGGCAAGGGTTGCCGGACGAACCAGCGTTTCGATAAAGGTGTGCACCGCGGATATGGCGAACACCGCTGAGCCGATAGCTGTCGGCAGCTGCGGTATCCATAACGGAATGGCATCGCCGCCTTCGGAAATCTCGCCGAATTCCCAGCTTTCGTAGGCCAGTTCACACAGGTAATAGGCAAGGTAGACAACGATCACGGCGAATATGCCGGTACACCATAAATCGTTGATCCGGCGCGCTGTGCCGGTCAGATGCGAGATCAGGAGCTGGACACGGATGTGGCCGCCGGAGCGGAAGGTATAGGACATGGCAAAGAACGAGCAGGCCGCCATGGTGTACCCGGCGAACTCGGTCAGCCCGCCAATATAGGTGCCGATCATGCGGGTGAGGATGCTGAGGAAGACAAGCATCGTCAGGGTGATGAGCAGAAGTGCGGCGATGATCCCGCAAATCCGGTAAAGCCGGTTAAGCCCGGCATCAAGAGTGGCCCACAGCCCCATTGCTTATCTCTATCGCCCCGCCGCTAAAAAGAGTTTGCGGATCCGGCACCGCCGGATCCGCGAGCCATGACTACATGGCCTTGTAGCTGTCGATGACGGCCTTGCCCGCGTCGCCGGCGCGCTCGAGCCATTCCTTGGTCATGGTGGCGCCAATGGCCTCGAAGTCGGCGCGCAACTTGTCGCCGGGGCCTTCAACGGTCATGCCGTTCTTGGTGAGTTGCTCGGCGTACCAGGAGGATAGCTCCTGAGCCTTGGCCCAACCGTTCGCTTCGGCCTTGGCGGCTTCTTCAAGAACGATCTTCTGGGTTGCTTCATCGAGCCCTGCCCAAGCCTCCTTGTTGACAATGACCATATTCTTGGGCAGCCAGCCGTTGACGTCATACCAGTACTTGACGTGTTCCCAGATCTTGCGGTCATAACCGGTCGAGCCGGAGGAAATCATGCTTTCGGCGGTGCCGGTGGCAAAGGCCTGACTGAGCTCGGCGGCTTCGATCTTGGTCGGCACGGCGCCCATCAGTTCGGCCAGCCGCGAGGTGGCAGCGTTATAGGCGCGGAACTTCAGGCCCTTCATGTCGGCGGCCGATTTGACCTCCTTGTTTACGTACAACCCCTGCGGCGGCCACGGCACGGCGTAGAGCAGCATCAGGCCCTTGCCGTCGAGAACCTTCTCCATCGCCGGCTTGGAAGCTTTGTAAAGCTTTTTGGAGGCATCGAAGCTCGAGGCCAGGAACGGCAGCGCATCGATCTCGAAAATCGCGTCTTCATTGCCGAGAGCCGAGATCAGCCGCTCACCAATTGGTGCAAGCCCCTTGCGCACGGCGCCAAAAATCTCACCGCCCTTGAACAGCGAGCCGGATGCATGGGTGACAATTTCCAACTCGCCCTTGGTGCGCTCGGTCACCGCTTTGGCAAAGGCGGCAGCATTTTCAGAATGGTAATTGGTGGCCGAATAGGCCAATGGCATGTCCCATTTTTCGGCTGCAAAGGTCACGGATGCAGACATTGCCAATGCGGCAACAGCAAATCCCAGTTTTCTGGCATGTGTGGAAATATTCATATTGGTCTCCCTATTATTTGATTGCTGCAAAGTTGCATAATTTTTCACTCTGCAAAAGAGCCGGTTTGCTCTATCAAGGGCCGGTTCCTGCCCTATTTTGCTGATTTTATGGAGGTGAGAAGCTGATGCCGTCATCGAATTCGACAGCGGCCGTTGGAATTCTGATGCTCAACACCCGGTTTCCGCGGATTCCCGGTGACATCGGCAATGCGTTGACCTGGCCGTTTCCAGTGCATTTCAAAATGGTTGAAGGGGCCTCGCCGCAGCAGGTCGTGCACAATAAGGGCGCGGGGCTCTTGGAGCCGTTCATCGAGGCCGCGCACGAGTTGATCGCGAACGGCGCAGACGGCATTACGACAAGCTGCGGGTTCCTGGCGTTGTTTCAGGACGAGTTGGCGGCCGCAGTTCCGGTGCCGGTGGTGACATCGTCTCTGATGCAGGTCGATCTGGTCAATCGGATGTTGCCACCGACCAGGCGCGCCGGCATTTTGACCATCCTGGCCTCGGCACTGACGGATCAGCATCTGGCCAAGGCGCATGTGCCGGCCGGAACACCGATCGGCGACACATCGCACGGCCGGGCGTTCAACCAGGCGATCCTGGGCAACGAGCCCGAGATGGATATCGATCAGGCCCGAGCCGACAACATAGCGGCTGCGCTGGCGTTACAGGCGGCTAATCCGGACCTTGGCGCCCTGGTGCTGGAATGCACCAATATGGTGCCCTATGCCGCCGACATGGCCGAGGCGACAGGGTTGCCGGTCTATACCATCGAGACGTTTGTCACCTGGTTCCAGTCGGGGCTGTCACCGCGGCGGTTTGGAGATGCAAAATGAATTCAAACCTACGCCTGATTTTGTCATCACACCTTAGAGCATGATTCAATATAACTTCATCATGCTCTAGTTCTTGAGCGTCTGGCGGGCATCGGCCAGGCCGGTCCGGCACGTCTCGGTCAGGCTGTCCTTGTTGCGGGCCAGACAGCTGAAGGCCTTGGAATAGTTTGAACCGGCCTTTGCACAGTGTTTCTTGACGTCGGGCTCGCAAATGTCCAAGGCAGCCCTGGCAACGATCAGCCGGTCGATGTGGACACGGCAATCTGGTGCAAGATTTGACTGGTTCTGGATCAGGCAGGCGGTCAGTTTGCTGCGCTTGACGCTGCTACAGTATTTTTTGCGATCATATGCACAATCGGCCCGGATTTGCCTGATCGATGGAGCGCCCTGTGGTTCCTGTTTGTCGTCTGCCGCGGTTGGCGGCGGTGCGCCAACCAACCATATGATCGCGATGAAACAGGCAATTGTCTTGAGTGAAAATCTCAACAGTCTGGTTTCCTCGATGACGAGCCAAATAGCCCGAACAGTTTACGGTATCCTAGGCCCGACCGGGTTGAATTCTGCGGCATAATACATCGTATTTAACGATAAATTACAGCTTGTTGCGTGTTTGGACAGATTTCTGACATAATGGAGGGGGGATCCGGACTTTATGGATCTGATTGCTGAGCCGGTCCTTCAGAGCCGTGAACGGCAGGACGGCAAAACGCCGACAGGGGAAGTCGGTTAGTGCGGACAGTGACAATGAAGTCCGCGGTTGGTGGGGAAGGAGTTCGCAGCGATGTCATGGCTGACGATGCCGCAGCCACGGAATGGCGGCAAGATGGCTTTTCTGAAATACCAGGTGCCGGTTATTGCACTATCTGTTCTTGTGATGTCGGGTGTTGCCGGCACGGGCCCTGTGCTGGCCGAGGGCAATAAGGCGGGCGGCGTCGTTGTCGGCGAAACCGAGACTGCACAGCTGCGCAAGGAATTGGCCGAGGCGCGCCGCGAGATTGAGCGCCTGACGGCCGCTGCAGAATATTCAAGAGTTCAGTTCACGGCCGCAAAGAACAAGCTGAACTCGGTGGTTTCGCAATTTGAGGCTCTGGTGCGCGTGCGCGGCGATGGTGCACATGAGGTCGCCAAGCTGAGGGCCGAGTTGAAGGCGGCCCGACTTGAAGCTGAACGTCAAAAGGACGCATTGGCTGGCGCGGAGCAGGCGCAAAAAGACCGCCTGGAAGCGGTCGAGACGCTTGCCCGGGCGCGGGCCGAGATGAATGCAAAATACGACCAGCTGCGCAAGGAGGCTGAAGGTGCCCAGGCATCGGTCGGTGAGGTCAAGCAGTTGCATGGCGCGCTGCAGGCTGCGGGTGAGAAAATTAAAACCTTGCAGGCAAAGCTCGGCCAGGCTGATGTCCTTAGGGCCAAGGCCGATGAACTGCAGGCCGAACTGCAAAAGGCCAAGGCAAAGATCACCAGCCTGACGGCGGTCGCTGCAACGACCCGCAAAGAATTCGCATCGATCCAGGAAAAGCTGAAGGGCACCGTCGGCAAAATCAATGCGCTTGAGGCGGACAAGAAAACCGCGGTGGCCGATGTTGCGGCGGCCCAGCAGGCGCGCGATGAAGCCGTTCGAAAACACGATGTGGCCAAGGCAGCCAAAGCAGCTCAGGATGCGAGTCTCGCCGAGGCGAGAAAGACCGCTCAAGCCGCGACGGCCGAGAGCGCCAGACTTCGCACTGAACTGAAGGCGGTCGATGAACAGGCACAGACGCTTGCCAAAACCCTCAGCCAGACCAATGCGGCGGCACAATTGTCCAAGGCCAAAGTTCACAAGCTTGAGGGCAAGCTGAAAGCGGCGCAGACGGCATTGGCCGATTTGACGGCTGGAGAAGAGGCTGCGCTAACGAGCCTTGAGGCGACCAAGCGCTCAGCAGCCAAGACAGCGCAAAAGCTCGCCGAGCTTGAGGCGGCGCAGGCCAGCAAGGATAACGCGCTCGGCGAGGCGAACGATGCTCTGAAGGCCGCGGGTGAAAAAATCGACGACCTGGAGATCCGTCTCAAAACGGCGCAGGCCACTGCAGTCAAGGTGGGCGAGCTGGAAACCAAGCTGCAGGCAGCGCATTCCCAGATCGCCGCGCTGGCGGTGGCAACTCAGGCCTCGAGCAAGCGGGCAGCTGAGCTGGAGAGCCAGCTGCGTGCCAGCGAGGCACGAGGGCGTTCCCTGCAAACTGCGAAAGAGACGCTGCAGGCCAAGTTGGCGACAACCGTGAAGGCGCGCCAGACGGCAGCTGAAAAGCTTGCCGCAATGGAAACGGCCAAGGCGAGCGAGACCAGGGCATTGGTGCAATCCAAGCAAGCCTTGCGGGCATCGATCGCGCAAGCTGATGAACTTGGCAACAAGCTCAAGGCGGCAACCTTGAAGGTCACAGCCCTGGAGGCAGACCTGGCTCCGGCAGCGGCGATCGCGTCGCAGGTAAGCGGTCTGCAAGAAAAACTGCAGGCGGCACAAGCCAGAGTTGCCAGTCTGACCACGGCGCAGCAATCGTCAAAATCGAAACTGGCCAGTCTCGGAGTTGAATTGCAGGCGGCTACGGAGAAGGTCGGTAACCTGGCGGCCGACAAAGACGATGCCTTGTCGCAGCTGTCAAAGCTCAAGGTCAATCTATCTTCGGCTCGCGCCGAGGCCGAGCAAAAGCAGGCCGCGCTCGATAAACTGGCGACGACCCGCCAGGCACTTGATAAAACCACCAAGACGCTTGCCGAGGTTGAAGCGGACCGGGCCGTGCAGGACATAGCGTTGGCGAAGTTGGGCGAAGATGCCAAGGCATCCAAGGCGCGGGTCGCGAAGCTTGATGCCGACCTCAAGACGGCATCTGATAAAGTCGCATCGCTTGAGGCGCAATTGAAACAGGCTGATGCCAGGATGCAGGCTTTGGCCAAAGCCAAAAACCAAGAGTTGCGCATGGCCGGGCTTGCGGCCGACAAATCTGTCCGTGAGATCGAGAATCTTGCCAAGCAGCTTGCCGACAAGAAGAAGGAGCTGGAGACCAGCAAGGCGGATGCACAGGCCGCGCTTGCCGAACTGGCCACTACGCGCGATCAGATCTCACAGCGTATCCAGAAAATGATGGCTGTTGCCACGGCGGCGCCAGGTGCCGAATTCACAGAACTGCAGAAAAAGCTGCTCGTCCTGCAGGAGGAAAATGCCGAGCTGAAGGCAAAGCTGAGCGCCAAGTCGGCCGAGACTTCACAATAAAGCGCGATGCGCTTCGTTTTATTCGGCACCAGCCCGCTCCCCC
>JABDJG010000359.1 GCA_013002595.1 Hyphomicrobiales bacterium
GGGGGGGGGGCGCGGGCCGGTGCCGATTGAACGCAACATGCGTTGACCGCGCGTGTGTCATCGTTTCCACTAGGCGAAGCAGATTTGATACGCCACAACTACCAGCATGACAGACACCACCGACATCCACGACCTGCTGGCGCCGGAAAAGGACCGCGCCCGCACCTGGTTCGAAACGCTGCGCGACGACATCTGCCAGTCCTTTGAAAAACTGGAAGACGAACTGACCGCCACCGAATTGGCAAGCCGGCCGGCGGGCCGCTTTGAGCGCACACCGTGGTCACGCAAGGATTCCGAAGGCGGCGGCGGCGTCATGTCCATCATGCACGGCCGGGTGTTTGAAAAGGTCGGCGTTCACACATCGACGGTCTTCGGCGAATTCAGCGAGGAATTCCGCACGCAAATCCCCGGCGCCGAGGACGACCCGCGGTTCTGGGCATCGGGCATTTCACTGATTGCCCACCCCTGGAACCCCAATGTGCCGACGGCCCACATGAACACCCGGTTTGTCGTCACATCAAAATCCTGGTTCGGCGGCGGCGGCGACCTGACACCGGTGCTGGACCGGCGCCGCACCCAGGATGATCCCGACAGCATCGATTTTCATGCCGCCTTCAAACAGGTCTGCGATGCCCATGCCTGCGCTGACTATGACCGCTACAAGGCCTGGTGCGATGACTACTTCTTTCTCAAGCACCGCGATGAGATGCGCGGCATCGGCGGCATCTTTTTCGATTATCTCAACACCGGCGACTGGCCCGGCGATCTTGCCTTCACCAAGGATGTCGGTAAGGCTTTTGAGGCCGTCTATGCAGATATCGTTGCCCGCAACATGCAACACGGCTGGAGCGATGCCGACCGCGAGGAACAACTTGTGCGCCGTGGCCGCTATGTCGAGTTCAACCTGCTCTATGACCGCGGCACTCTGTTCGGCCTCAAGACCGGCGGCAATGTCGATTCGATCCTGTCATCGATGCCGCCGTCGGTGAAGTGGCCATGAACGACCGGCTCTCCTCGCTGGGTGACTGGCGCAATCTGTTCGCCGCCTTTGCCGCAATATCGGTATTCGGCTTTGCCTTCGGCATGACCTATCCATTGCTGTCTCTCATCCTGGAGAGCCGCGGCGTATCGGAAGAACTGATCGGCATAAACGCTGCCATGGCGCCGATCGGCGTGCTGCTGTCGTCCGGCATAATTCCCATCGCCGCCCGCAGGTTCGGCTCACGCAACGTCGCCATCGTGGCTGCCGCCCTGACCGCGGTCCTGATCGTCGCCTTCAAGGTCTTCGATCGGCTCGACGTCTGGTTCATCCTGCGCCTGCTTCAGGGCGTCTCGATTTCAACCCTGTTCGTGCTCAGCGAAAGCTGGATCGTCAAATACTCCGACGGCGCCAAGCGCGGCCGCATCGTTGCTGTCTACGGCGCCATCCTGTCGGCCAGCTTCGGCGCCGGTCCGGCACTGATCAGCTTCATCGGCATCGAAGGCTGGATGCCGTTCGTCATTGGCGCGCTCGTCATCGTAGCCGGTATCATTCCGTTGTTCCTTGTGCGTGACGATATTCAGCCCGCGCCGCATGAAAAACAGACCTCGACCATTCTGGCCTTCATACCCAAGGCCCCGATACTGCTGCTCGCGGTTGCCATGTTCGCCATCTTCGATGCCGCCACCTTGAGCCTTATCCCGGTCTATGGCCTGCGTTACGACCTTGATCTGGCGACCGCCACCAACATGCTGACGGCGCTGATCTTCGGCAATGTCGTGCTGCAGTTTCCGATCGGCATGCTCGCTGACCGCTATCCCAAGCGCGCCGTGCTCACCGCATGCGCCGCCGCCACCGCGGGTCTGTGCCTGATGTTGCCGCCGGTCATGGGCTCGATCTGGATGTGGCCGGTGCTGCTGTTGATGGGCGCCACCGGCTACGGCATGTACACCGTCGCACTGGCCGCATTGGGCGACCGCTTCACCGGCGATGAACTGGTCACCGGCAATGCCGCTTTTGCCAGCATGTGGGGCTCAGGCGCCCTCATTGGTGCGGTGATTGGCGGCTGGGGCATGGCCGGGTTTGGCCCGGACGGCCTGCTCTATGTTCTTTTTGCAGCCTTCGCCCTTTTTCTCGCCGCCATGGCGGTTCGAACGTCGACATTGTCCGAATAAATTCTATAAGATCAGCCAACAAAAAATTCGGGAGGTCATGATATGACAACGAACAAAACCGTGCGCCTGGCGCAAAGGCCGAAAGGGCCTGTCAAACCTGAAGATTTTGACATCCGCGAAGAAGACTTGGCCGACCCCGGCGAGGGCGAGATCAGGGTCAGGAATGCCTTCGTTTCCCTCGACCCTGCCATGCGCGGCTGGATGAACGAGGGCAAGTCCTATGTCCCGCCGGTCGGCATCGGCGATGTCATGCGCGGCTTTGCCGCCGGCCAAGTCGAGGCCTCTCGCCATCCCGGTTTCAAGGAAGGCGACACCGTGACCGGCCTGCTCGGCGTCCAGAACTACGCCATTTCAGACGGCAAGGGCGTTTCGCTGGCCGACACCTCGCTCGCCCCGCTGCAGACCTGGGTCGGCGGCCTCGGCATGCCCGGCCTCACCGCCTACTTCGGCCTGCTCAAGGTTGCCGAAGCGAAAGAAGGCGACACGGTCGTCGTCTCGGCTGCCTCCGGCGCCGTCGGCCAGGTGGTTGGCCAGATCGCCAACATCATCGGCTGCCGCTCGGTCGGGATCGCCGGCGGGCCTGAAAAGTGTGACTTCATCAAGAGCGAGTTCGGGTTTGATGCAGCGGTCGACTACAAGGCCGGCAACCTGTTCGGCGATCTCAAGACCGCCTGCCCCGATGGCATCGATGTCGATTTTGAAAACGTTGGTGGCGATATCTTCGATACCGTGCTTGCCCAGATGAACCCGTTCGGCCGCATCGCGGTGTGCGGCCTGATCTCGATGTACAACGCCACCGAACTGCCGCCCGGCCCCAAGAACCTGCGCAATGTGCTGGTCATGCGCCTCAGGATGCAGGGTTTCATCGTCTTCGACTTCATCAAGCACAACCAAGAAGCCATGACGGCGCTCGGCGGCTGGTACAAGGACGGCAAGCTCAAGTTCAAGGAGGACATCCGCGATGGCGGCGTCGAAGCCTTCCCCGCCGTCCTGTCGGAGCTCTACACAGGCGGCAACTTCGGCAAGCTGATTTTGAAACTTTAAACAGGGATCGGCACCGGCCCGCTCCCTCTTGTGGGCAGGGCAATCGCATATGGAAGCCCGGCCTTGCAATTCCGTCATCCCGGCCTTGAGCCGGGACCCAGAAGCAACAATTCAATACGGATCTGCAAAGCCTCTGGGTCCCGGCTCTGCGCGGCATTCGCCGCTTGTCCGGGATGACGGTGTGGGATGATCTTTCGGGGTGATCCACTGTAGGGCCATATGCGATGGCCCTGCCCTTTTGGGGAGCAGAACGACTTTTTCACCACACTCTAAAGCCGGTTCACCCGCTTGAAGTTGCCCCAGATCGTGCGGGCCATCTGGTTGATGCCGGCCATGTGCGGCGTCGCATCGGCGATGACGCGGCCGTGCGCGCCCTCACCCAGCTCCTTGTTCAAGGCCTCGAGCCAACCCTCAGGCCAGGATCGCACCCGATCAAGCGTCCATTCGAAGTGAAACTGCACACCAAGCGCATGATCGCCGACCGCTAAAGCCTGCACCTCGGTCATCGCCGATGACGCCAGCACATGGGCCCCGTCGGGCACGTCCTTGATCTCGGCATGGTGCCACTGCATCACCGGGTACTCGCCACTCAACCCGGCAAAGAATTCATGATCGCTCTCAGGATCGATCCGCATGTGGTTGAGACCGACTTCGGTCGCGCTGGCCTGTCCGACACTGCCGCCAAGCGATGTCGCCAGCAGCTGATGACCAAGGCAGATCCCGATGAACGGCTTTGCCCGCCCGTCAACCCATTCGCGGATCGCGTCCTGCTCCCCGATCAGCCAGGGATGCTCGTCCGTCTGCCAGGCATCCATGGCACCGCCCAGCACCATCATCAGATCGTAGTCCGCCAGCGCCGGAACCGCCTGACCGTCGTACAAATGCACCGTATCGATCGAAAATCCGTCCGCCCTCAACAGCTCGTCGAAGTAGCAAAGATCGTCATCGAACATGTGCTGGAAGACTAAAGCGCGTGGCATCACCGTACCGGAGGCAAGATCAGGGTTTCAGCGCGGCATTGCCGGCGTTCATTACTGCCGCATGCGGCAAGCTCACCCTTGCGGTTAAAGCAGATACGCAATTCGCGCAAGTTTGCAGTTGCCCGGCTGTTGCCGCACTGGACTGAAATCATATCGGCTCTGAGCTCCCGGTTGGTCTTGAGGAAATCGGTCACCAGCTGGCGCGGTGATATCTCAACCGGGTCGGTCGGCGACAGGTACCGGGCCGGCACCCTGATCTTCGCGAACAGCTCGCGCGTCAGGGTAAAATAGCCGTCCTGGGACAGCCCGCTGCATGAGCCGTGTTTCTTCCATTGATGGATGATCAGACCTTTCGACGGCATGATGTCGAACATGTCCCTGATCTGGCGGTCGTCCACCCAGCGCTCGGGCGTGCGGCAAAAGCTCGGCCAGCCCCGTGTGAATTGTGGCCACAGCCCGTGCACCACAAAGGCAAACCGCCGCCCGGCTGAACACTGCGACGGATTGCGCTGACCGGCCGGCGAGCGGCAAAAGGTCGGTGACCACGACAGCGCCAGCGTATAGTAGTCAAACTCACCGGCGCGCTCCTGCTTGGCCAGCACACTCTGGTTCAATCCGGCAAGGACCACCAGCATCAGGACAATTCGGCTCAAAGGTTCCATCCGGTCAAATCAACTGCAATTCGATCGCCTGCGGGCCGCGGCCGCGCTGATCGGGCTGGATTTCATAGCTGAGCCGGGCGCCTTCCTCCAGTTCAGGAATGCCCGAGCGCTGCACCGCGGTGATATGCACAAAGACATCCTTGTCGCCTTCATCCGGCGAAATGAAGCCATAGCCCTTGTCCAGATTGAAGAATTTCACCTTGCCCTGATATCGCATGCGCCGTGTCCCTGTAGAAAATCGCGATTTGACCATGGATTTTAGTCCACAATTGGCAAAAGTGCTTACACTTTTGCCGGCGATGTTCTAGTCTTTGAAACTCGGGGTTTCGCCAAATCCGGGAGTTTGCGCAAATGCGGTTTTTCGTAGGATTGATTGTTGCTGTAACCGCATGGGCGGGCATGCTGGCAGTCTCGGTTGAGGCCAAGCCCCGCACGAAGACCAAATACACCTATTACACCATCTCGGGAAAATCGGCCCGCAACCTTTATCAGCAGATGGTCAGCCGCGGCCCCCATGTCAGCGGCGATAGGGCATTGGCTGCAACAAGCGTCACCACCCAGCAGACCGGCGAACTGACCGGCAATTCCAGCTGCCGCGTGCGCAATTACAGGCTGCGCATGGATTTCACCATCCGCCTGCCAAAGGTGCGCAACGAAAAGTCCCTGCCGCCGCGCCTGCGCAAGACCTGGAAGGCATTTTACCGTTTCGTGCGCCGGCATGAGCAGCGCCACCGGACGATCTGGATCGGCTGCGCTGCCAGCATTGAGAGCCAGGTTCGCAAGATCCGCGCAAAATCATGCCGCCAGGCCGACCAACTGGCCAACTCCATCTTCAAGAAGATCAGCGCATCGTGCGAAAAAAAGCACGACGCCTTTGACCGGTCCGAGCAGAAACGTCTTGCCCGCCACCCGCTGGTGGTTGCCGCAAAACGTGTGCCGCGCAAGAAGCTCAAGACCGCATCGCGGCGCGCCAGTGG
>JABDJG010000360.1 GCA_013002595.1 Hyphomicrobiales bacterium
GGCCCATCCGGAATACTTTGAACAGCCGGAAGTTGTCGACAAGGCGTTGTCGCGCGACGGCTGAGGGCCTCCAGGAGGCTTTAGATCAGTTCACATTTCGATGGGATCCACACTACACGACACTCATCATCATACCCGTGCTTGTCACGGGTATCCAGAGCGATGGAACGCAGAAATCTGCGGCTCTGGATTGTCGGAACAAGCCCGACAATGACGGATTATGCTTACTGTCGTGTAGTGTGGATCCCATCGAAACGTGAACTGATCTAGATATTCGGCAGGCGGAAGCCGCGGAACTTTGGCATCAGCTTCAAAAGGTGCCTGGAGTAGTCGTTTTGCGGTTTCTTGAACAAGGTCTCGGTCGCCGCCACCTCGAGCAGCTGGCCGTGCCGCATGACGCCGACCCGGTCGCAGATCTGGCGGATGACCGGCAGGTCGTGGCTGATGAACAGCATGGTCAGGTGGAGCTCCTGCTGCAGGTCCTTGAGCAGGTTGAGCACCTGCGCCTGGATCGACACATCGAGCGCCGAGGTCGGCTCATCGCAGATCAAGAAGCGCGGCCGCGTCGCCAGCGCCCGGGCAATCGAGATGCGCTGGCGCTGGCCGCCGGAAAACTCGTGCGGGAACTTGCGCGCCGCCTGTTTGCCAAGCCCGACGACGTCGAGCAGGTCATGCATGATCTGGCGCGCCTCGTCCTTGCTGGCCGCCATGCGGTGAAAATGGATCGGCTCCTCGATGATGTCCTCGACCCGCATGCGCGGATTGAGCGAGGAGAACGGGTCCTGGAAGATCATCTGCATCTGGCGCCGGTACGGGCTGGCGGCGGCCCGGCTCGTCAGCCTGGTCAGGTCGGTGCCGGCAAAGTTGATTGCACCGCCGGTCGGGCGATAGATGCCGGTGATCATGCGGGCAATGGTTGACTTGCCCGAACCGGATTCGCCGACCAGGCCGAACACCTCGCCCGGCTTGATGGCAAACGAGACATCCTTCACCGCATCCAGATAAAGCCGCTTGGACGGGAACAGGGAATGGCGCGTGATGAACCGCATGTGGGCGTTTTCAAGTTCAACCAGGTTGCCGGTCTCGGTCTTGTCGCCGCGCACCTTGCCGAGCCAGTGGGTCGCCAGATCAAGCCCCTCGGGACGCTCCTGCGCGTCTTCGATATAGGTCACCAGCGGAAACCGCTCGAGCCGCTTGTCGGGCCGCGGCACCGCAGAGATCAGGCTTTTTGTATAGTCGTGTTTCGGCTTCGACATGATCTGCCGCGTGGTGCCGGTCTCCACCACCCGGCCGCGGTACATCACCGCGACCCGGTCGGCGGTCTCCGAGATGACCCCCATGTCGTGGGTGATCAGGATCATGCCGACATTGCGCTCCCGGCACAGGCTCTTCATCAGATCGAGGATCTGCGCCTGGACCGACACATCAAGCGCCGTCGTTGGCTCATCGGCAATCACCAGCTCGGGATCGGCGCACAGCGCCAGCGCGATCACCACCCGCTGGCGCATGCCGCCGGAAAACTGGTGCGGGTATTGCGCAATGCGCACGCCGGGATCGGGAATGCCGACCTGATCGAGCAGGCTGACGGCGCGCTTGCGGGCCTCGGCCTCCGCGACCTGTATGTGCTGCTGGATCGTGTCGACCAGCTGGCGCTCAATGGTCTGCAGCGGATCGAGCGAGGTCAGGGGATCCTGGAAAATCATGCCGATCCGTTTGCCGCGTATTTTGCGCTTGCCGGCATCGTCCAGATTGTCGATGCGCACGCCTTTCAGAAAGATCTCGCCGCCGGTCATCTCGCCGGGCGGTTCCAAAAGGCCGATCACCGCATTGCCGATGGTCGATTTGCCGGCGCCCGATTCGCCGACCACGCCCAAAATCTCGCCGGGCTCGACCGCGATGTCGAGCTTCTCGACGGCCACGACATGGCCGCGCCGGCTGGCAAACTCCACCCGCATTCCCTCAATCGCCAGCAGGCTCGTATGGTGCGTGTCTGCCTTCATCATCTCAGCTTCGGGTTGAGCGCATCGCGCAGCCAGTCGCCTAAAAGGTTGATGGCCAGCACCAGAAGCACCAGCGCGATGCCGGGGAAGATGGTGATCCACCATTCGCCGGAGAACAGGAAGTCGTTGCCGATGCGAATCAGCGTGCCAAGCGAGGGCGTGGTCGGCGGCACGCCGACGCCCAGGAACGACAGCGTCGCCTCGGTGATGACCGCAATCGCCAGGTGAATGGTGGCGATCACCAGCACCGGCCCCATTACGTTGGGCAGGATGTGGCGCCACAGAATGATCACCGGGCCGATGCCGATCACCCGGGCGGCCTGGACGTACTCCTTGTTTTTCTCAACCAGCGTCGAGCCGCGCACCGTGCGGGCATACTGCACCCAGCCGGAAACGCCGATGGCAAAGATCAACACGTAGATCGCCACATCGTGATGCATTTCGCGGGGCAGCACGCCGCGCGCCACGCCATCGATCAAAAGGGCGATCAAAATGGCCGGGAACGACAGCTGGATGTCGGCGACCCGCATGATGAAGGCATCGAGCCGGCCGCCCACATAACCCGATATGAGGCCAAGCGCGATCCCCAGGATCATCGAGAAGATCACCGAGGCAAAGCCGACAAACAACGAAATCCGCGCCCCGAAGATGATCGTCGAGAAGATATCGCGGCCCTGGTCGTCGGTGCCCAGCACAAACCGCGGATCGGACCCGTCGAGCCAGGCCGGCGGCAGGCTTGCATCCATGATCGAGATCGTTGCGAGATCGAACGGGTTATGCGGCGCGATATAGGGGGCAAACACCGCCGATGCAAAGAACACCAGCGTCAGGGCGGCTGAGATCACGGCCACCGGGGAGGTGATGAAGTTGTGCCACAAATCGCTGTCGAGCGCCCGGGCAAACCGGCTCTTGTTTGGATTGGGTGCCGCGGTGTCGCTCATGCCATCGCCTCAGTGTCCGCCGGCGCTGTCGACGCGCAATCTCGGGTCGACCACCACATAGAGCATGTCGACAATCAGGTTGATGACGACAAAGAAGAACGCGATTAGCACCAGATAGGCGGCCATGATCGGGATATCGACGGCGCTCACCGCCTGGATGAACAGCAAGCCCATGCCGGGCCACTGGAACACGCTTTCGGTGATGATCGCAAAGGCGATGATCGAACCGAGCTGCAGCCCGGTGATGGTGATTACCGGCACCATGGTGTTCTTCAGCGCCACAACGAAATTCACATAGCGCTCGATGAGGCCGCGGGCGCGGGCGAACTTGACGAAGTCGGTGCGCATCACCTCAAGCATTTCAGAGCGCACCAGCCGCATGATCAGCGTCATCTGGAACAGCGCCAGGGTGATCGACGGCATGATGAGGGACTTCAGCCCCGATGCCGTCAATAGCCCGGTCGACCACCAGCCAAGCTGCACCACTTCGCCGCGCCCGAAGGTCGGCAGCCAGCGCAGCACGACGCCAAAGAACAGGATCAGCAGGATGCCGATCAGGAATGTCGGCAGCGAAATGCCGACCAGCGACATCGTCATGAAGGCGTGCGACAGCCAGCTGTTGCGCCGGATCGCCGTATAGACCCCCATCGGAATGCCCACCACCAGTGCCAGAAGCGCCGAGACCAGCGACAACTCGAGCGTCGCCGGCATGCGTTCGGCAATCAGGTCGGACACCGGGCGCCGGTGCTGGTAGGAAAAACCGAACTCGGCCTGCGCCGCGTTTCGGGCAAAGCGGCCGAACTGGATGAAGAAATTGTCGTTGAGGCCAAGCCGCTCCTTCAGCTCGTCGCGCTCTTCGAGCGTCGTATCCTGGCCGACCATGTTGTTGATCGGGTCGCCGACATAGCGAAACAGCGAGAACGCGATCAGCGCCACGGTCAGCATGACCAGAACCGATTGCACAAGCCGCTTGGCGATAAAGGAGAACATCTAGGACCGTCAGTTGAATAAAAAATGCACCGGGCCGCCTGCTGTTGCTTCAGCAAGCGGTCCGGCCCGGTTGTGGTTATCCTTGCCGCTTACTTGTTGACCACGGCGTAGCGCAGATCGAACTGGTTGTCGGGGCGCTGCACCACGTCAACCTTGTCCGACACGCCCCACGACAGTGGCTGCTGGTGCAGCGGAATGTGGCCGACCTCATCGGCGTGGATCTGCCAGACCTCGTCGATCATCGCCTGGCGCTTGGCCTGGTCGGTCTCCGACTGGATCTTGGCGGTCAGCTCATTGATCTTCGGGTTGCAGTAGCCGCCCAGATTGAACGCGCCAAGCTTGTCTTCACCGCCGCGGCAGGCGATCAGCGAGGAGATGACATTGTGGCTGTCGAAGGTCGACGGCGTCCATCCCAGCAGGAAGAAGCTGGTGTCATAATTGTTCTGGGCCAGCACCTTGCCGAAGTATTTCGACTTGGTCTGGGCCAGAAGGTTCACCTTGACGCCGATCTTGGCCAGCATCGCAGCCGATGCCTGGCAGATCTGCTCGTCGTTGACATAGCGGTCGTTCGGGCAGTCCATGGTGACCTCAAAGCCATCGCCATAACCGGCATCGGCCATCAGCTTCTTGGCGCCGGCAGGGTCAGCCGGTGCACGGACATTGAGCTTGGCGTTGAAGCCGTTGACCTGCGGCGCGATCATCAGGCCTGACGGGATCGATGCACCGCGCATCACCTTGTCCTTGATCGCCTCGACATCGATGGCCATGTAAAACGCCTTGCGCACACGCACATCCTTGAACGGGTTCTTGCCCTTGATGTTCGATGCCGTCAGCTCGTCGCGCAGCTGGTCGAAGCCCAGGAAGATGGTGCGCGCTTCCGGACCGGCCAGCGGTTTCACGCCGTCTGCCTCATCGAGGCGCTTCCAGTCCTGCACCGGCATCGGGTAGGCCATGTCGACATTGCCGGAGATCAGCGCGGCGACCCGCGTTGCATCCTGGGCGATCGGTGTAAAGATCGCCTCGGTGATGTTCGACTTCATGTTCTTGTCCCAGTAATCCGGGTTGCGGACAAGAACGGTCTTGACCCCGGTCTGGCGCGACTTGACGATGAACGGACCGGTGCCGTTGGCGTTGAGGTTGGCATGGTTGCCTTCATCGCCGCCTTTCACGTTGGTGGCTTCAGTGGTCTTGTTGGCCTCTGCCCACTGCTTGTCCATGATGTAGAAGATCTCGAACTGGTTCGGCAGGATCGGGTTCGGCGCCGGGGTGATGATGTCGACGGTGTAGTCATCGACGACCTTGGCTTCCTTGATCAGGCCGGCGACCACCTTCATGTCGGAGCCTTCGGTGTTCAGCCGGTTGACCGAGAACACCACATCGTCTGACTTGAAATCGCTGCCATCGTGAAACTTCACGCCCTGGCGCAATTTGAAGCGCCACACGGTCGGCTCGATATTCTCCCAGCTTTCGGCCAGCGCGCCGACCATTTCCATCTTGTCGTTGCGCTTGACAAGGCCCTCATAGACGTTGCCCTGGAAACCAAGGGTAAAGGTCTCGAACAGGCCATGCGGATCAAGCGTCTGCGCATCGCCCTGGAACGCCCAGCGGAATGTCTCGGCGTTCGCCGCTGTCGCCGCACCGGCCAGGACGCTGGTCCCGACCAAGAAGGCCTTAAGTGATTTGCTGAGTTTCGTCATGTCATCTTACTCCCTGTTGCTGACTATTCTCATTCATCGAAACGTAACCGGTCTTGCCGGCGCGTCTCATCGTCATCCCTCGCCCAATCTTTTTCCAAAGATCATGCGGTGGCAAGCTCGTTCTTGAAAATCTGGCCGTCGCGCATCACCAGTGGAATATGCGCACCGTCGTTTTCCAGCCTTCCAATATCGTCGAGCGGATTGCCGTCGACCACGATCAGGTCCGCCTTGAAGTCCGGCTTGACCTGGCCGAGATCATTTTCACATCTTAGCAGTTCGGCATTGACCATGGTAGCCGACTTGATGGCGCCGTGGTTGCCGAGCACTTCGGCTTTCAGTGAAAACTCATCTGACTGATACTTGTGCAGCGGGCCGAGCAGGTCGCTGCCATGGCCGACCTTGACCCCGGCATCGCGGGTCAGCTCGACTGCCCGCAGGCCAGATTCCACGATCTCCTGCAGCTTTTGCAGGGAAACTTCCGGGAAGCCGAACTCCCGCCCATGCTTGTTGAGCGCAATGTAGGTGATGCTGGTCGGCACATGAAAGACGCCGCGCTCGGCCATCAGCTTGGCGGTTGCTTCATCGGCCAGATTGCCATGTTCGATGCAGCGCACGCCGCACTCAACGACGCGCCGGATCGCGTGCGGCGTGTAGGCATGGGCCATGGCGTAGGTGTGCCAGGCCTCGCATTCCTCAACGATGGCGCGGATCTCATCGACCGAATACTGGGTGTTCTGGATCGGGTCGGTTGGCGAGGCGACACCGCCGCCGGCCATGATCTTCAACTGGTGTGCGCCTTTCCTGAGCTCGTCGCGGGCGGCCCGGCGGCATTCGTCGGCGCCGTCCGCGATACGGCCCAATTGCTGGGCCGACACCTGGCAGGCGCAGGTGATGATCGTTGAAAATTCCGTCGGCAGCCGGAAATCGCAGTGTCCGCCGGTTTGCGACAGGGCAAGGCCGGACACAAACAGCCGCGGACCGACGACCAGGTTGTGATCGACCGCATCGGCCATGCCACGGTCGGCGCCGGCGGCATCGCGCACCGATGTAAAGCCGCGCATCAGCATCGCCTTCATGATCTGGGCGGCGCTGGCGTGCAGGTAGCTGACCGGCACTTCATTGAGCCGGCCGAGATTGAGCATCGTCGCCTTGACGTGGACATGGGCATCGATCAGCCCGGGCATCAGCGTCTTGCCGGCAAGGTCGTGGGTCTCGGCACCCGACGGCGCCTTAACCGGCTTGTCGGACACCTCCTTGATGCGGTCGTTCTCGACCAGGACATCAAACCCCTCGCGCGCCTCGCTGCTGGTGCCGTCGACAAGCGTCGCGTTCTTGAACAGGATCGTGGTCAAGGCTCTCGTGTTCCTTTCTAAAGCGCGCTGCGCTTGATTGTAATCTGCACCGGCCCACTCCCCCGCCCAACCACCCGATGAGGTTACCCTTGGGG
>JABDJG010000111.1 GCA_013002595.1 Hyphomicrobiales bacterium
TCGTGCCGCTCGAACTTTTGGATCAAACCAGGCTCGAACTGCCGCCCGGGGCCCAACCGGCCAGCCTGAAAGCTGGCATCCGCCCCGAGCACCTCCAGATATCCAGACCCGACAACGCGATGTTGACAGCACGGCTACGCTACGTGGAACCACTGGGCGCCGAGACCCTGATCCATCCTGGCCTTGCCAACGACGCCTTGTTGACTGTGCGCCAGACGGGCAACAGCAATATCCCTGACCCCGGTGCGGACTGTTTCGTCAGTTTTGCGCCGAAAAACATGTGCCTGTTCGACGAGGACGGCAAACGAATTTGACCAATTTGCGAGGAGACCACGATGAGCGTCGAAATTGAAAAGAACGGCAACGTATGGACGATCATCAACAACCGGTCCGAGGTCCGCAACGCGGTTGATCCCAAAACTGCCGATGGCCTGGTTGCAGCATTTGAGGAATTCGAGGCCAGCGATGCCCGGGTCGCCGTGTTCTGGGGCGCCGGCGGCGCGTTCTGTGCCGGCTGGGATTTGAATTACGGTGCGATGATGTCCGATGCAGAACGCTTCCAGACAGAAATTGTCGACGGCCTCGCCATTCCCGAAGGTGCAGGGCCGGCCCCGCGCGGTCCCATGGGCCCGTCGCGCATGGAACTGAACAAACCGGTGATTGCCGCCATCGAGGGCCCGGCGGTTGCCGGCGGCATGGAGCTCGCCCTGTGGTGCGATGTCCGGGTCATGGCCGAGACCGCCTATCTCGGCGTCTATTGCCGGCGCTGGGGCATCCCGCTGATCGATGGCGGCACGACCCGCCTGCCGCGCCTCGTCGGTGAAGGAAAGGCGCTGGAGATTGCCATGACCGGCCGCAAGGTTGAGGCTGAGGAGTGCTACCGTATCGGCCTGTGTGAAAAGGTCGTTGCAACAGGCAAAGCTCGCGAGGCAGCAGAAGAGATGGCCCGCGAAATCGCCCGCTTCCCGCAAGACGCCATGCTCGCCGACCGCCGCTCGATCATCGAAACCACCGGTATGCCGGTTCGCGACGCCCTCAGGCACGAATGGGCCAACGGCCTTGATGCCGTGCGCACCGAAGGCGCCGCAGGTGCTGCCCGCTTTGCAGGTGGCGCCGGCCGGCACGGTGATTTTGAGAAGATCTGATGCTCCCCTCACCTCGTCGGGAGGGAAATCAGTCGCCCTTCACCAGCTTGAAAATCTCGGTGAAATCGCCATCCGGAAAGGCGCCGACACCATCGCGCCAATACTGTGCCAGCACGTTGCCGAGTTTGTCCGGCGAGCCCGCCGCACGGACCGCTTCCATATAGAGTGAGACATCCTTTTCCATCAGCGCCATGCGAAAGCCGGCATCGAAGGTGCCCGGCATGACCCGGTTGACGAACTTGTCGCTTGTCGCCGTGTTGCGTCCGGTCGAGACGTTGACCACATCGAGCATCGTCTTCATATCGAGCCCCTGCGCTTCGCCGAACGCCATCGCCTCGGATGTCGCAGCCATCGCCATCGCCGACAGATAGTTGTTGAGAAGCTTCATCGCCTGGCCTTGCCCGGGCCGGCTGCCGACAAAAAAAGCGTTGCCGGTGAAGGTTTCAAGCGCCGGCCTCAGATCATCGAGCAACGCCTCGGGCCCGCTCCACATGATGGTAATCGTACCCTTGACGGCCCCTGCCCGGCCACCGCTGACAGGCGCATCGGCAAAGGCAATGCCGGCGTCATCGACGAGCGCGGCGATCTTGCCGGCAGCATCGATACCGGTTGTCGACAGGTTGACCAGCACCCGAACCTGCCGGTCCTTGGCCGATATGATGTCTTCGGCAACGGTGAGCGAAGCTGCCCCGTCGGGTACGCAAACAAAGATCGTCTCGCACCTGCTGGCAACATCTTGAAGGCGTGCGGCGATCGTTGCGCCATCGGGCGCCCGGCCCGCTGTCCCTGCCTTGTCGAACACCACCACCTCGAGCCCGCCGGCCAGCATGTTCTCAACCATCGGCGCACCCATCGCCCCCAGCCCGATATAGCCGACACGATCCGCCATCACAGATCCAGACGCCGCACGTCTGCCCTGGCGCCCTTGAATGCTTGCGGGAACCGTTCGCGCACCAGCGGATCATGACCCGGGATCACCCGCTCGCCTGCCGCGGCCAGACCATTCAGATAATCGAACCCGGCCAGCATCTCTTCAAGATCGACAACAATCGGAAACGGCTTGCCGGTCTCGAAATTCTCATAATAGTGCGAGGCATCGGAGGCCAGCACCAGCGGCCCCGTCGCCGTCTCGACCCGCACGCATTGCAGGCCGCGGCTGTGGCCACCGACCCGGTGCACGGTGATCCCCGGTGCGATCTCGGCATCGCCGTCATGGAACGTCACCTTGCCGGAATAGACCCTTTTCACCGCCTCGCAGACATGATCGGCGGTATAGGGCATCTGCAAAGCGTCGTGGCACATGCAGCGCCCGGTCGCATAGGCCATCTCGGCATCCTGGATGTGCAGCCTGGCATCGGGGAAATGCGATAGGCCCCCGGCATGGTCATAATGCAGATGGGTGACGATCACGCTGTCGATCGCCGCCGGGCTAATGCCGATGTCGGCCAATGCCGCGCGCGGCTCGATCAGCACCGGGCGGTCGCGGGCTGTGCCCTCGGCATTGTCATAGCCGGTATCCACCAGAATGGTGCGCTGAGCGTTGCGGATCACCCAGACGAAATAGTCCATCGGATGTACCGATGTATGATCGTCCGCCAGGATAAAACTGTCAGACCGCGTCCGGTCGTCCCGCTCGGCGTATTTCACCGCATAGACTTCATGGTGCCGGTCATCGCTCATGCGTCCTCCTTATACCCGCTTTAAGCCCTTCCCCCACAAGGCGAGAGGGGTCAAGCCTCATGCTCTTCAACCCTCTCCTCGCTAGCTTCCCCTGTGCTTGAAGGAATCGCGGCGGAAGCTGTAGAGCGCCGCCGGATCGACCTGAATGTCGACCACCGCCGGCTTGCCGCAGTTGAGCGCTGCCGCAACAGCCTCGCCGACCTCGCCGATCCGGTCGACCCGGAAGCCGGCGCCGCCGTAAAGTTCGGCCACCTTGTCGAACGGCGGGCTGGCAATATCGGCGCCGATATAGCGCTCGCCGAAGAAGTCGCGCTGATAGGCCTTTTCCGCCCCCCAGCACTGGTTGTTCATCACCAGCGTTACCGTGTTGATGTTGTAGGCAACCGCCGTACTGAACTCCGAGATCGTCATGCCGAAGCCGCCATCGCCCATCAGGCTGACCACCGGACGCTCGGGCCGCGCCACCTTGATGCCGAGCCCGCAAGCAAAAGAGAACCCGACAAGGCCGAAATCAAGCGGCGTGAACAGGCTCGGTGGCTGCCAGTAGTTGAGCGCATCGGTCGCCTGCAGACACAGCGTACCGGCATCCATCGTGACCGCGGCATCCTTTGGCAGGGCCGCCCTCAGTTCCTTGAACAGGCCGGACGGCTGGATCGGATGCGTGCCCGTGTCGGCATCGGCATCGCGCTTGTCCAGATAGGCGGCCCGGTCGGCCTTGAGCTGCGCCGTCCAGGCCTCGACGGCCGCCTTGTTTTTCAGGTTGGTATTGGTCTCGCGCAACTGCCGCGCCACCGTTGCCGCATCGCCCCAGATGCCCATGGCGACGGGGAAGAACCGGCCAATCGCCGTCGGCTCCAGTTCGACCTGGATGATCTCGGCATCCTTGTTGATGTTGTCGTAGGAATAAAACGTTGAGT
>JABDJG010000120.1 GCA_013002595.1 Hyphomicrobiales bacterium
ATACCTATGTGTCGGCCAATCCCAATGCGGAAGAGATCGCCGAGATGACCAAATTTACGGCAGCCCAGGTCCGCCGTTTCGGGCTCGTCCCCAAGGTCGCACTGCTGTCTCATTCCAACTTCGGATCGGCCTCCGATGAAAGCTCATTGAAGATGCGAAAGGCACTGGACATCCTGCACCGTGACGAACCGGAGTTGGAGGTGGAAGGCGAAATGAACGGGTCGGAAGCGCTCAATGAGGCGCAGCGTAACCGCATATTCCCCCGTTCACGCCTGTCGGGCGAGGCCAATGTATTGATCTTTCCCAATCTTGATGCCGCAAATATCGCCTATCAGTTGGTCAAGGAGATGGGTGATGCGATCGCGGTTGGCCCAATGCTGCTCGGCGCTGCCCGCCCGGCACATGTCCTGACGCCATCGGTGACATCGCGCGGTGTTGTCAACATGACCGCGCTCGCCGTCGTCGATGCCCAGCAGCGTGCGGCAGAACAGGCCGAGTAGACTTGGCCAGCATCACAGACGAAAACGCCAACAAGCTGCCGATCGCCGCGATTGTAATGTTCATAGCCGCATTGGTTCTGGCCGCCTCAAATGGCGCTGTCATGAAGCAGTTGAGCGGTAATCTGCCGGTGCTCACCATCATCTGGGCCCGGTATCTTGTCTATTTGCTGATCATGTTGCTGTTTGCCGTACCGTACTACGGACGGGCGATCCTCAAGCCACCCAACATGCCGCTTCAACTCCTGCGAACCGGTCTGATGCTCATCGGCACATTCTGTTTTATCACCGGTGTCGCCGATATGGCCTTTGCCGATGCCATCGCCATTTTATATGTCTACCCGTTCGTCATCATCGTATTGTCTCCCATCTTTCTATCAGAACGGGTGTCTGCCGCCGCCTGGGCCTGTGTTGCGGCAGGCTTTGTCGGTGTCTTGATCGTCATGCGGCCCAGTTTTGACGCCACCGGCCTGCCGGCACTGTTTGTGCTGGTCGCCGGTATCATGCTCGGCTGCCAACTGGTCCTGGCCCGTTTTCTGGTACGGGCAAAATCGCCCCTGATAACGTCAACCTTCACCGCGCTTGTGATTGCTGCCGTCACGAGTCTGTTCGTGCCGTTCAATTGGCAGCCGTTTACAAGCTTTGAACTGGCGCTCATCGCGGTCATGGGAACGATTACTGCCGCCAGCCAATACCTGATGCTGTCAGCATTCTCGCGCGCCCAGGCGCCCATGCTGGCGCCGATTTCCTATACCGAAATTCCCGCAGCGGCTGCCATTGGCGTGGTCGCGTTCGGTGAGTTTCCCGACGCGATCGCCTGGGGCGGTATCGCGCTCATCATCACGTCTGGGGTGGTCGTTGCCCGGTTGTCCGGTGCCGCCATGCAACCGCCGCGTCCGCGCCAGCCGGTGCCGTGACCGGCCCCTGTGCGCATTTGTCCAGTCCGGGCCTGCCGAATTTTCGCTTGAACCGGTGGTACATCGGCCTTATATCGCTGCTCAACAAGCCGGCAACATGGTTCTCCGGCTTGTCATTTGCGATTATCGCATCGCAAGCCATTGCTGCCGGGAGGTGGCGAGCGGTCCTGGGGCAACCTGGGGTTGGCAAGTCGAAGGTTCACATGAGCCGGTTTTTTCGTGTGTTCGGTCACGGTTTTGGCTGGATATTGTTGTCATCTACTGATTGGGAGGGTCCCAAATGACCGATAATGCCCTTTACCAATTGGGGATGGACTTGGCTGAGCCAGGCACCGCCCAAACGGAAAATTTTGTCGCCATCACCGATGGTGAAGTCTTTGATTATGACCCGGGCGAGGCCAAGGACCATTTCGTCGTCAAGAATGGAGTTGAGTGTGCCGGCACCCATTTGATCATCGACCTGATCGGCGCCAGCTGGCTGGATGACATCAAGCTGATTGAGAAGACACTGCGCCAATGCGTAACCGTGGCCGGCGCCACCTTGCTGCATTTGCACCTGCATCACTTCACGCCCAATGCCGGCGTGTCCGGTGTTGCCGTGCTGGCCGAAAGCCATATATCGATCCACACTTGGCCTGAGCGTGATTACGCAGCGCTTGATGTCTTCATGTGCGGCGATGCAAAGCCTGAATTATGCATAGACGTGCTGCGCGAGGCATTTGCCGCAGACAAGGTTGTGGTTGGCGAACACCTGCGAGGCCAGGGCGCATGAGCGCCGCGGTCAAGACCGCATCAACCCCTCACGACCAAATCCTGACCACCGACGAAGTCGGCCGCCAGTGGTACAATGAAGTGCTCCATGACGGTTTTAAGGTCGCCTATGAGGTAACCGGGGTGGTCTATGATTCAAAGACAGCGCATCAGCGCCTGGTCGTTGCCGACACGGTGACGTTCGGCCGCGTCGTGTCACTCGATGGGATAACCCAGGTGACGAGCGAGGACGAGTACGCCTATCATGAGATGCTGGCGCACACGCCGATCCTTGCCCATGGTGCGGCCCGGCGCGTACTGATCATCGGCGGCGGCGATGGTGGCATGGCCGAAGAGGTGCTCAAGCACAAATCGGTCGAGCGCCTCACCATGGTCGAGCTCGATGACGGCGTGGTCGAGTTTGCCCGCGAGCACCTGCCGACGATCAACAAAAACTGCTTTGATGACGAACGGTTTCATCTGGTCATTGCCGATGGCCGGGTGTTTGCAGCTGAGAGCGATGAACGCTTCGATGTCATCATCATCGATTCCACCGACCCGATCGGTCCTGGCGAAGTGTTGTTCTCATCCCGGTTTTATGCCGACTGCAAACGGCTGTTGAATGATGGCGGCGTCCTGGTCACCCAGAACGGTGTGCCCTATTTCCAGGCCGATGAGCTTCGCAATACCATTTTCAATTTTGCCAGCCTGTTTGCCGATGCCCGCTGCTACCTTGGCGTGGTGCCGACCTATATCGGTGGTTTCATGGCCTTTGGCTGGGGCACCGACGACAAGACTTTGCGCAAGGTGCCGCTCAAGACTCTCAAAAGGCGCTTTAAGAGTTCGGCCATAAACACCCGGTATTATTCGCCCAAGGTCCACAAGGCAGCATTTGCCTTGCCGGGTTTCGTCGCCGACATCGTCAGGGCCGGCCGGAACGCGGCAAAGGCGGGTTGAGTACGCAAAACAGCCGCTTTCTGGACCTATTGCTCGTCTACGATGTCCTTGGTGGGACAGCAGGCGTTTGGTTAGTACCGAGTAAGGGGGGAACGGATGTTTCACCGGTTCATTTCTATTGGCCTGGCCGCCTTCCTGGGCCTGGCTGTGACGGCAACCATTGCCGATGCCCATCACCGCAACAGAGATCTCAAACGCTCCCAGTGCAAGGGCCTGTTCGGTTGCGTTTTCAAGGGCAAAAGCAAATCTTCCAGCGTCTCCAAGCAGACGGTTGCCTGGCGCGATGCCACCAGGTACCAGCCCGGCACCATCGTTGTTTTGACCCGCGAGCGGACGCTCTACTACGTCGTTTCCGGCAACAAGGCGATCCGCTACCCGATCGGCGTGGGCCGACAGGGTTTCACCTGGTCGGGTAACGACCGCATTTCGCGCAAGAAGGAATGGCCGGGCTGGACCCCGCCCGATGAAATGATCCGGCGCGAGGCCCGCAAGGGCCGTATCATGCCGTCCTTCATTCCCGGCGGTCCCAACAACCCGCTCGGCGCCCGCGCGCTTTATATCGGCTCATCGCTGTACCGTATTCACGGCACAAACGACCCGACGACCATCGGCCGCGCCATGTCGTCAGGCTGCATCCGCATGATGAACGAGCACGTCGTCGACCTATACAACCGCGTCAGCATCGGCGCCAAGGTGCATGTTTATCAGTAGAAAGTTCTTTAGAGCGGGCAGGTGAGGGCGCTGTGCAAATCTCTTATGCTGTTCGGTGCCTTATATAGGCAATGAGGGTGAGCGCAGCACACACGCCGAGCAGCGGCAGCAGCGCCATGTCAAGCCAGCCAAGATAAGCCGAGAGGCCAAGCAGCGCCATCAGCCAGCCCAGCAGAGGTGTAAAACTGAAAATCGCCACCACAATCGTGGCGCCCAAGCCGATCTGGAACCAACGCCGTGCCATCACTGTGTCCGCATTGTTGAGCGTCATCTTGCCGGAGAGTCTAGCACCTCAGCGGCACCATCACAAAGCAGCCGTGTTGCTACTACTTCTTGGCCCTTGATGGCTTTTTTGCCGTTGGTTTTGCCGCCGCCTTCTTGGCCGCACGTTTCCTGGCAGTCGCCCTTTTGGCAGCTGGCGTCTTTGC
>JABDJG010000128.1 GCA_013002595.1 Hyphomicrobiales bacterium
GGCATAAACCGCTTGATAGGCCGTGTGCGGGATCAGCGCATGGCGTTCGAACGCGCTGACGCCCTGGGCGACGCAATCGACATTGCCGGTGTCGATAAAATACACTTCCTTGGCCGGCGAGCCGCCCCAGATGCCATGTTTTGCCGCAATTTCTTCCTTGGAGTGCAACTCCTGCATGGTCCAGGTCATCAGCCAGTTCTCACCGCTGGTGCGCACGCCGTCCAATACCGACTGGACCGTTTCATTGTGGTTGGTGATGCCGCCGGCATAAAACGGGCCAAGCACGAAACGGCGCAGTTGTTTGGGATGCAGGTCCGGAAAGTCCTTGTCCAGCGCTGTTGCGATCGTCGTGAGCGTCAGGCCGTAGGACGAATGGTTGGCCAGAAAACGCCGCAGGTCGTCGCGCAACGCCAGGTTGGGAAATTCCTGTCGATCGACAACACCCCATGGACCGGCGTGCTGCGACAGGGGTCCTTTGCGTGCCTTGGGCGCATTCGGCGAGGAATCCTCGATGACCGCGGTATAGACCATGGGCAGATGCGCCGTGCCGTCATAGGCGGACCAGTGGATGACATAGTAAGGCCGGCCCGAGCGCGGATTGTTTGAATGGCGCAGGGTCCTTGGTGCGGTGAACGGCTCGAAGATGTCGGCTTCGCTGAGTGCATCGAGCAATGCCCGCTCGGCAAGGGCGCGCTGCTGGATCTTGGGGAACTGCTTGTATTTCAGCAGAACCTCGAGCATCTCCTCGCGCAGTTGGTCGACCGGCGGCATATCTAGCAGTCGCTCCTGGCATCTGGCCTGATCGGCCTGCAGGCCGAGCACCTGCTGATAGACCGGAAAGCCGCTTTCGGCACGATCGATCTTGAAGGACTGGGTGAAATGGCACTTGTGCTTCCAGCAGGCAAACGAATGGCGCAACCGGCCAAGATGGTCGGTCAGGGACTGATAGATCAAGTTGTTGCGGCGAACCTGTTCGCTTTGCGATGCGACCACAGCATCAAGGCCGGCAAAGGCATTTTCCATTGCCTGAAAATAATCGGCCACATGGGCGGCTAATTCAATCATCAGCCAGCGTGCCCCGTTCGGCGGAACGGCTCACTGAGAGACGTATCTGGATGACTGGTGCTTTTCCAGAACCTCTCCGAAGCGCCGTGCAAAGGCATCGTCTGCCAGTTTTTTGCGGCGCTGAATCTCTGCCGTTGAGACCATGTTCTTTTCGTGCATCTCGAGCAAATCACCAATGTGCGACTGGGCTGCCGCGCCGATACCGGCCATGGTTTCTTCGGCCGCGGTGTCGACCTTGGTTCCAAGGGTGTTGATCTGGTGTGCGACTTCCTGCTGCGCAGCGGTTTTCAGCGAGTCTTCCAGAGACTTGTAGAGGACCACACGCTGCTCGGTATCGATGTTCAGTTTGTTGATCAACGTTGCCTGCGCAGCGAGCTGGTTGTTCAGACTGTCGACAAAGGTCTGGTACATCGAGGTGTAGCGTTCAAGGGTCTGGGATGAGGCGAGCAGAGCTTGCTCACGCGCCTGCATCTGGTTGTATTCCGTTGCCAGTTTGGAGCGCTCTCCCTCCAGCTTGGAACGCGTTGTCTGGTCGGTCGATGCGGCAATCTGGTTCTCGATATCCATAAGCGCCGGATTGAGTTCCTCAATGCGGGTCTGGGTTGCCTGAAGGTCTTCGGTCACGCCTTTGCGCCGCTCTATGACGATCTTTAGGCTTTCCTCGGAGTTCGAGTAGCGTTCTTCGAGGATGGCTTTCTGGTTGTTCAAGATGCCGACAATGACATTCGATTTGGCCAGCAAATCCTGCAAATTTCCTGCCAGCGATGTGGTGCGCACCCGCTGGTTGTGCATGGACTTGGCCTTGTTCTTGGAGAACAGGCCGACGAGTTTCTCAGTGATGCTGTATTCCTGCATCGACTTGAACTCGTCGCCGAAAGAGTTCGTCACGTCTTCAAGACCTATGATCAGGTCGGCAATATTACCTTCCATGATCTTTTGCTGCTTGAGCACATCCTCTATTCGGGCGTTCTCGATGTCGAAATTGACATCCCCCAACGTATCGGACGCGGCCATTTTGTCGAGCACCTCGCTGCTGGCGTCCATCTTGGTGCGGACGTCCTCCATCATGGTGCGGGTTTTTTCTATTTCAGCATCGAAGGTCTTGGTTTCGATCACAGTGCTCCCTCTCCTGATTTTTATCATCGTTGCAATTAGATATGGGGATTGCCGCGATGTAGTTAAAGAATGGCCGTCGGGGTGAAGATAACTGCAGGTTGACGTTCTGTCAGTTTGAAATGCACTTGGATGGCGGGTTTATCCGGCTAAAAACGTCGGTTTAAGGCGATAACTGGAAGATTTGTCAGATGTGCGCATCACGATGGACCGGCAGACACGAAAAAGGCGGCAACCGCCGAAGAGATTCCGCCTTTTAAACATTGTCTGAGTCGTTCGGCTGAACTGCTATTTGCGGCGGCGGTTGCCCAGTCCGATTTTCTTGGCCAGTGCGGCGCGCTTTTCGGAGTAGTTTGCTGCAACCATTGGATAATCTGCCGGCAGGCCCCATTTGGCGCGGTATTCTTCAGGTGTCATGTTGTGGTAGGTGCGCAGATGGCGTTTCAAGGACTTGAACTTCAGCCCATCTTCAAGACAAACGATATGATCAGATGTCACTGACCGGCGAATGGATACTGCCGGGTTCTTTGGCGCCTCGGCAGGCTCATTGGCACCTCTGGCTGCACTATCCAAGGCGCTGTGAACTTCCTTGATAAGATCAGGCAGGCTGGTTACCGGCACTGGATTGTTTGCAACATATGCGGCAACCACGTCAGCTGTCAGTTCGGCCAAATTACTTTTGTCGTCCATTATACCCTCTCGTTTAGTAAACTGAGTTAATCACCTTGGCGAGTATGAAATACACAAATCCATTCGCTGATGCACGTATTTATCTCAAAAATTATTCTGATTCGCACAGAATATTTTCGGCAATTCCCCAAGTTCAAACAAATGGACTGAATGTGTTCTAATTATAGCGACCACCGGGCAAAACCTATTGCAATGAAATTGACTCGTTTCGCTAATCGCATAGTCTGCGATGCTGGATCAAAGCGCCGGTAAACCAATATGCGTTCACAGAAATTTGCCAAGGGCATCAATGCTGATCTGTTTGCTGCTGACTATAAAGCAGCGCCTTTTTGGTGGGACCGGACACCGCGGCCGGTATTGGACGATGTGGCGTTGCCTGCCCGGGCTGACGTCGTTGTCATCGGATCGGGCTATACCGGGCTCAGTGCAGCTTTGCAGACGGCCCGCGCCGGCCGGCATACGGTGGTTCTCGAGGCCGAGGAAGTCGGCTGGGGCTGCAGTACCCGAAATGGCGGGCAGGTGGCAACCGGGCTGAGTGGTGCCGGTTATCCGCATCTGGTTCAAAAGTATGGTGAGGCGATGGCCTATGACATCGTCCGCGAAGGCCACAGCGCGCTTGAGTGGATCGGTGAATTCATCAAATCGGAGGACATTGATTGCGACTTCCGGCGGTCGGGCAGGCTGTATGGCGCCCATTCAGCCAGAGCCTATGAGGCGCTGGCCCGCAAGTTTGGCGCCAAACTACCCGCGGGATTGCAGACCGGCAGTTATATGGTGCCCAAGTCGGAATTGAACAGTGAGATTGACACACAGCTCTATCATGGCGGGGCCGTGCAGCCGCGCCATGCAGCGCTCGACCCGGCCCGGTATCATCAGGGCATGCTCGACAAGGTGGTGCAGGCAGGGGCAAGCGTCCATGCGCGATGCGCTGCACTTAACATCGATCGGCAAAAAGACGGATTGGTCGTTGCGACCAGTAAAGGTGACATCGCGGCCCGCAACGTCGTGGTTGCAAGTAACGGCTATACCGGCAAGGCGACGCCGTGGATGCGCAACCGGATTATTCCTTTGGGCAGTTACATCCTGGCAACCGAACCACTTGAAAAAGACGTGATCAACCGGCTGTTGCCAACCGACCGGATGATCGTCGACACCCGCAAGATGGTCGTCTATTACCGGACCTGTCCAGAGCGCCGCCGGATTATTTTTGGTGGCCGCGTTTCGGTATCCGAGCCGGACCCCGATATCACCGCACCGCCACTTCACAGACAGATGGTGCGCATATTCCCCGAGCTGGCTTCGACGAGAATTTCACATATGTGGATGGGGCTTGTCGGGTTCAGCTTTGACTATCTGCCGCATATGGGCCGTCAGGACGGGGTCCATTACGCCATGGGCTACTGCGGGTCGGGTGTTTCGCTTGCCGGCTACATGGGCATGCGAATCGGCCAGCAGATCGCCGGACTGCCGGAGGGTGACAGTCCGCTGCTGCGCACCGATTTCCAGGCCCGGGCCTATTACCGTGGCAACCCCTGGTTCATGCGTCCGGCCCTTTATTACTACAAAATGCGCGATGCATTGAGTTGAGGTAGGGTCAGGACCCTTTAATTTCATCCATTCTGCGTGACAGATTTGCCTGTTGAGCAGGCAGAAAGGCGCAGGATACCGCCCGGTTTTCAAGCCTGTCTAACGCACTCAGCAGGCACATCTGACGCGCCCGTGAGGGTTTGAGCCTGAGGGCCCGGCTGCAGGCAAACAATGCTCGACAAGGCACAAAGCCTTGCCTTGCGCTTGTTTTCCAGCATTCGAACCCTCAAGATCAAACAGAATTGCATGAAATTAAAGGGTCCTGACCCTAACATGAGCGCTGACATCTTCCATGCGGATTACCGCGAGTTCCCGTTCTGGTGGGAGGCCTACACGCCGCAATCTGACAACTTGATCGATATTCCGCGCGGTGTTCGCGTTGCGATTATCGGTGC
>JABDJG010000133.1 GCA_013002595.1 Hyphomicrobiales bacterium
GTCCTGGCCCGTGCGGCTGATGCCGGCGTGCATCTGATGGTGACGATCAGCACCCGGGTCGCCAAGTTCGACCAGATCCGCGCGATTGCCGAGGCCCATGATGAGGTTTACTGCACCGTCGGCACGCATCCGCACAATGCAGCCGATGAGCCTGATGTGACAGCTGAAATGCTGATCGAGCTGGCTCAGCACCCCAAAGTGGTCGGGATCGGTGAGGCCGGACTTGATTATCACTATGACAACAGTCCGCGGAATATTCAGGCGGCCAGTTTTCGGGTTCATATCGATGCGGCGCGTCAGACCGGGCTGCCGCTGGTTATCCATAGCCGGTCGGCAGAAGAAGATACTGCGAGCATTTTGGAAGAAGAGATGGGGAAGGGGGCTTTCACACCCCTGCTCCATTGTTTTTCCTCCGGCATCGAGCTTGCCGAGCGCGGCCTCAAGATCGGTGCATATGTGTCGTTCTCCGGCATTTTGACGTTCAATTCGGCGCGCGAGATCCGCGATGCCGCTGCGATTGTGCCGAACGACAGACTGCTGGTTGAGACAGATGCGCCTTATCTGGCACCGGTGCCGCATCGCGGCAGGCCCAATCAGCCGGCCTATACCGTGCACACCATGGAACGCCTGGCAGACGTCAAGGGCATGACGGCTGAGCACATGGCGCAAGCCACTAGTGACAATTTCTTCAGGCTTTTCAGTAAAGTATCCAGACCTGAGATTTATACCAAGGCTGTCGCATGACCTGTACGTTTACCATTCTGGGCTGTGGCTCATCTGCCGGTGTGCCGCGCATCGGCAATCTTTGGGGCGATTGCGATCCCAATAACCCCAAAAACCGGCGGCGGCGCTGCTCAGGGCTGATCGAGCGCAACGGCGCTGATGGGACCACGCGGGTGTTGATCGACACATCGCCGGACCTGCGCGACCAGATGATCGATGTCGGCATCTCATCGCTGAACGGTGTTCTGTTTACCCACGAGCATGCTGATCACACGCATGGCATCGATGAATTGCGGGCCTTTGCCTTATTGATGCGCAAACGCGTGCCGATCTGGGCCAATGACCGCACCGGTACCATGCTGCTCGGCCGGTTCGGCTATTGCTTTTATACACCGCCCGGCAGCGACTACCCGCCGATCCTCAACATGCACCGCTTGATCCCGTATCAGCCGGTCTCGGTCGATGGCGACGGCGGTGCCATTACCTCGATGCCGATCGAGTTCGAACACGGCACCATTCGCGCACTTGGCTTCCGCATCGGCGGCCTGGCTTACGTGCCGGACCTCAACGGCATCCCGGACCGGGCTGCAGAGGCGCTTGCGGGCCTCGACACGTGGATTGTCGATGCCTTGCGGCCGACACCGCACACCAGCCATTTCTCGCTGCCCGAGACGCTGGAGTGGATCGAGCGCCTGAAACCCAAACAAGCCATTTTGACCAACATGCATATCGACATGGATTACGATACCTTGTGCAGGCAACTGCCGGACAATGTCGTACCGGCGCACGATGGAATGCAAATCGAGATCGACGTTAACGGGTTGGCTTAAACCGTTGATGGGGCCGAATATTCTCCGTTTTGACGCATGCAGCAATTTACCATAATATATATTATGCGAATGCACCGTGTGGCAACCACCCACAAAATGATCCACGTTGCCTCCCGTCTAAAGTCAATCAGAATTTTGACAACGATCGCCGGTCACCAGTGAGCGCCCTGATACGAAATTCAATGACTACTCAACGGTGCTGATCGCGACTCTATCCGCATTCCGCCCCAGAGAGTATGGCCTTTCAAAACAGGTTCAACCGCCGATAAGGGCGGTTGAACGATCGACGAGTGTTTGTTTGAACAGCCTAGCCGCGGTTTCTGCGCGTGCGGCGCATCTTACGGAAACCGCGCTGTTTCATGCGCATGCGCCTGTTCATGCGCTTGGCCGACCGCTTGTTGCGTTTGAACCGTTTGGACTTGCGCAGCTTGCGTTTGTTGAGCTTTTTGAAGCGCTTCTTGTTCATTTTCACTTTACGCAATTTGCGCTTCTTCTTTGAGAGCTTCTTGCCCCTCACCTTCTTGGAGACAGCCTTGCCGCGCTTGTCGGTCTTGGTCACCGTGCGGGTGCCGTCACCATTGCCTTGCGACGTGGTGGTTTCACCGGTCTCGAGATCGGTGGAACTGGCCGAGGGAAGGTGTTCGACTGGCTCGGCCCTGTTACGCATTTCGGTGCCAGAACGTTTGCGAGCCTTGTGCAGACGGCGCGGACGCGGGTCGTGCTCGACTTCAAAATGGTAGCCGAAGCCTGGGCGTGCCGGCAGATTGAACTCGGCACTGGTCCGATGTGCCCTTCTAGGGCCGCGATAGCTGTGGTGATGCGGAGGAAGGATGATCGCAGGCGTGGGCGATACAAACGGCTTGTAATCGATGCCCGTTCTCAGCAGTTGAATTCTTGCATAAAGATATGCGTCGATTTCCTTCAGGTAGGATGTTCTGTATTCACCTGCGAGCTTCAGCAGGTCGAGTTTGTCTGCAATCGCGCCGTTGATGGCGATTTCCAGCGCCTTGACCAATCCCTTGTTGGCCGGATCCGCAGCTTCAGCCCTCCAGGCTGCGATTTTGGCGTTCAGAAGGTCGATGTCCTGCCTTACACGCATTGACGCCGCCATATCCTGATCTTTGTTTGTTTCATGCTGTCTGATTTTGTCAATCAGGTGTTGCTGGTGATTGGAGGGATTCGACGACGATGTAGGGCCTTCGCCGCGTTCATGAGCCGTTGCAACCGGCTCCTTTGCAGTTGCGGCGCCGGGCAGTCCAAAGGCCATTGTGCCCGCGACCAAAGCAGTCAAAACCGACAGTGTGTATTTCTTGTTCATTTGTTTGTTCTTTCAATGTTGCCTTGGCAGCAGACGTTCGTCGCCGCCCTCTAACCGTTGGTCGCGGTGAGATGGGAAAATGTTCAAACTTTTTTCCGATCAGGACGTATTTCTTGCTGCCATCACGCCTTCAAGGCAGCTTTCTGCCGAAACTTTAGCGACGAGGAGTGTTGACTGAGCATATGTTTTGAAGCAATTCGGCGACCGGCCCGCCTCCCCTCGTGCGCCCAGGCCCCCTACTCAAGGATAAAACTGTGGGACAGAGTTAGCGGCCGGTAGCCTTCTGTCAGATACAAACTGACCGCACGGAAATTGTGCACATCGGTCAGCAGCATCGCGCCTTTGGCTCCGTTTCGCCGGGCGTGCGCGTGCGACTGGCGCAGCAGCCAGCGCCCGAGGCCGCGTCCCTGATAAGCTTCCTGGACCGTAAACCAATGGGTGAATACATAATCATGTCCGGCGCCCTCAATGAATGCTCCGGCAAAAAAATTCCCGCACCAACCGACGAATTCGCCCTCATCAAGCAGGTAAAATCCACTATTCAGATCGCTCTCCAATCCGGCACAATAATCGTTGACGAAGGTCTGGCCATTCAAAAGCTCGAGGCCGTCCGGCACCTTGAGCGTGGCTGCGTCACCGTTCGTGAGGTCGCACCACATCAGATGGGCTGGCGTCTGGGCCGCAAACCCCAGATCCAACAGACTTTGCGCGATCCAGGGCCAAGCTGCAGGCAGGCCACCACCAAGGTTTCCAAAGAATATTGGCGTGGTCATGCTGTTGAAGGCGTGAACTGCGACTGGATTGTGTTTCTGAAGGCTCGCAAGCACCGCCTCAATGACAGCCGTTATCGCCGGCTTTTGTTGCCGGCGCCCGAGCGCCCATTGAATTAATCCGGTGTTATCAGCAAGAAGGAAGTCGCCCTTTTGCAATAGTCGCCCATTGGCATAGGCGACAATCTCGCCAGCATCCTCCGCCACCAGGGCAACGTCGGCCGTTTTGTCATACCAGTCTTCAGGCGTGTATAGGCGAGCCGCGCTGAGATGCTTGGAAAACTGCGTCTGCGCCACACGCAGGTCTACTTCGGGCAGGGTGTCCTGGAGTTCACAGTAAAGATTAAACAGCGCGGGAAGATCCGCTGATACCAGCGGGCGAATTTTTGTTCCCATGAGCTCGCCCCTATTCGATTCCAAATCCCGATCTGACAGGCCAATAGCAAAACAGATTTCTATTATTTAGTCTGCAGCCAAAACAACACTGGCACAACGTGTCGAGCGGACTGACTGCGCTTTTGCAGGTGCGGCGAGCGATGGAACAACTCCAGCCTCGCAGAATCAGTCCCTGCACGGTTACCTTGATTGCATGACGAACCCTGCCGACCTGCCGCCGCATAAGCTCGACACGTTGCTGGCGATCATGCGCGCGCTGCGTGATCGTGACGACGGCTGTCCGTGGGATATCGAGCAAACCTTTGAGACCATCGCGCCCTATACGATCGAAGAGGCTTATGAGGTCGCCGATGCGATTGCCCGCCAGGACCACGATGCCCTGTGCGAGGAGCTTGGCGATCTGTTGCTGCAGGTTGTCTATCACGCCCAGATGGCGTCCGAAATCGAGGCCTTTGCCTTTGACGATGTGGTGATGGCGATCAGCACCAAGATGATCCGCCGGCATCCGCATGTTTTCGGCGATGACGCGCAAAGAGCGAACAAGCCAAGCAAAGGATTCTGGGAACGCGAGAAGGCCAAGGAACGGGCTGGCGATGCGGCTGTGCTGTCGAACGTTCCGCTCGCCCTGCCCGGCCTGACGCGAGCGGCCAAACTGCAGGCCAAAGCGGCACGGGTCGGGTTCGACTGGCCACAAACGCGCGATGTGATCGGCAAGGTTGCAGAAGAGTGCCAGGAGGTTCTGGAGGCCCATAGCGCGGGCGATCAGGACAAGACAGCTGAAGAAATCGGTGATCTGCTGTTCGTGCTGGCGAACTTTTCACGCAAGTGCGGTGTCGATCCCGAAGCAGCGCTGCGCGGTGCAAACGCAAAGTTTGAACGCCGCTTTGGCTATGTCGAGGCCACCTTGCGCGCAGCCGGAAAAACGCCGCAGGACTCAAACCTGGAAGAAATGGATGGCCTATGGGATGAGGCAAAGGCGACAGAAAGGGACACATGACCCCCTACTCTGCTGCTATTGCTTCACTGTCCTTCGCATCGCGCAATGCATCGCCAAACCTTTGCCTGGCCTTTTTGACCTGCGCGGCGGAAAATTTGACGCGGAAGTGCATCGAGCCGTCCTGGTGATCGTCCCGTGACTGGACATCACCATGTTCATAGAGCCAGGCGATATCGGCGCCGGCCGTGGCGGGTACATCAATACGAAACTCCGTTGCCGGACCGGTCAGCCGTCCCTGGATGCACTCCAGCAGGTGGTCAAGCCCCTCGCCCGTTGCGGCAGATATCAGACAGCAGTCGGTGGCGCGCTGGCTTTTTTCGATGAGTGCCTGAAGGTGGCCCGGATCCAGAAGGTCGGTCTTGTTCCACACCTCGATCATGGCGTCACGCCGCAGCTCATCAAGGCCAAGCTCATCGAGCACGGCATGGACATCTTGTGACTGCGCCTCGGTCTCGGGATGACTGATATCGCGCACATGCAGGATGACATCGGCGCTGACGACCTCTTCGAGCGTGGCGCGAAAGGCGGCCACCAGTGTTGTTGGCAGATCGGATATGAAGCCGACGGTGTCAGACATGATCGCTTTGCCGCCTTTGGGCAATTCGATCTGGCGCATGGTCGGATCAAGCGTTGCAAACAGCAGGTCGCGGGCATCGACCGTTGCGCCCGTCAGGCGGTTGAACAGGGTCGACTTACCGGCGTTGGTATAACCGACCAGGGCAACGATCGGATACGGCACCCGGGTGCGGGCATGGCGGTGCAGCCCGCGGGTCTTTGACACCGAGGCGAGTTGTTTGCGCAGTTTGGTGATGCGGCTCTGGATGACACGGCGGTCGGCTTCAAGCTGGGTTTCACCCGGGCCGCCAAGAAAGCCGCTGCCACCGCGTTGGCGCTCAAGGTGGGTCCAGGACCGTACAAGGCGGCTCTTTTGATAGACAAGGTGGGCAAGCTCGACCTGCAGTGCCCCCTCCCTGGTCTGCGCGCGGCGCCCGAAGATCTCCAGAATCAGACCTGTGCGGTCCAGCACCTTGGCGTGCCAGGCGCGCTCAAGATTGCGCTGCTGGCCGGGTGTCAGCTGGGCATTGACGATGACGACCTGGGCCTGCGATGCCTTGATCTTACGGCCAATCTCATCGACCTTGCCCGAACCCATGAGTGTCGACGGGCGTACTTTTTTCAAGGTGACGATCGCCTCGCCGACAATTGCCAGGTCAATGGCTTCAGCCAGCCTGACGGTTTCCGATAGGCGCGACTCCGCCGAGCGAGCAGCGTCAGGCGCTGCATCGTCAGTGATATCTATGCTCAGAACGAACGCATCCGTAACCGCCGGCCCTTCGATTTGAAAGGTGACAGTGTCTTCTTGTCGGCCCTGTTCGATCCTGTTTTTTGGTTTCTTTTGCCTAGGAGGCGTCATCTTCTTCGAACAGTGAAATCGGTTGACCTGGCATGATGGTGGAAATCGCGTGCTTGTAGACGAGCTGGGACATGCCGTCGCGCCGTAACAGCACGCAGAAGTTATCAAACCAGGTAATCACGCCCTGAAGTTTCACACCATTGACCAGAAAAACTGTGAGTGGTGTCTTCTGCTTACGGACGTGGTTGAGAAATGCATCTTGCAGGTTTTGGGTTTTTTCTTGTGCCATGTTGGCCTTCTTATCTTGATTTCAGTCTTTTGTTGGACCTCTTCAGCGATGATGTTGTCCCGCACCGTTCAAATTGCAAGACAGCCAGCAATCATGCATCGCTGTTTACTATTTTACCCCAAGGGCACCTCATTCGGATAGGGGCAATTGACCAGCCTTGGGCCCGCGCGACCAGTACCCGGCGAATTCGCCAGAAATCTGCTAAAAATACTCGAGGCTTACACGGAAAAGGTGCTGTAGTTGCTTGACCTGATCGCGCAACGCCGCAAGAATCACACGATCATGTGGTTTTATTACGGTCTGGCCGTCGGGAATTATAACCTCCTCGCCACGGACCACGGCACCAAGCCTGACACCTTCCGGCAGCTCCACTTCACGCAGCGGTTTACCGATCATTGGAGAGGTCTCTAGCGCTTCAGCCTCGATGATTTCACCGGCACCACCCTGGATCGGATGAACGCCGCGAATTCGGCCACGCCTGACATGCTGGAGGATGGTGGACACGGTCACGGTGCGCGGGTCGATGAACGATTCGATACCGAGCGAGGATACCAGCGGCCCCAGCGACATGCCGGAAATCAGACACATGGCCTGTTCGGCGCCTTCCTGCTTTGCAAGCAGACTGGAGAGCACATTGACCTTGTCGTCGTTGGTCAGGGCAACGAAGACATCAGCTTGTCGCACGCCTGCTTCGCGCAGTATGTCCTGGTCCAGACAGGACCCGTTCAGCACCACGGTGCGTTTTAGGTCTTCTGCAATCAACTCGGCGCGTTCCCGGTTGGCTTCAATAATGCGCAACTGGATACTGCTGTCGCGCTCTTCCAGTTTGCGGGCAAGATACAGGCCGATATTGCCGCCGCCGCCGATCAACACCCTATTGGCCTGCTGTTCTTCATGACCAAACAGGCCGAGGGTGCGCATCGCCTGAGACTGATCGGCAATGACATACACATGGTCACCCGGCAGCATCTGGTCGTCGCCATGCGGCATGGCCAAATCCCCGTCACGGTGAATGGCGACCACCAGTGCGTTGAGGTCGGGGAACAGATCGGTCAACTGGGACAATGGCGTGTTGACGATCGGGCACTCATCATCAACGGCTATGCCCATGGCAACCACGCGGTCATCGGCAAAATAGATCGCCTCGAAGGCGCCAGGGAGCGCCAGGCGGCGGAGCACCATCTCACCGACGGCGATTTCAGGCGAAATAACAACATCGATCGCCGTGTTATCGCGGGCGAACAGACCACGGTACTCCGGCGTGAGATAAGGTTGCGCGCGGACGCGGGCGATCTTGGTTGGAATGTTGAAGATCACGTTGGCCACTTCGCAGGCCATCATATTGACCTCGTCGACAAAGGTAACCGCGATGATCATGTCGGCATCGGCTGCGCCGGCCCGCTCCAGGACGTCAGGATGTGCGCCATGGCCAACGATGCCTTGAACATCGAGCGTATCGCTGATGGCGCGCACCAGACGGTCAGATGTATCAATGACGGTCACGTCATTGTCTTCTGCAGACAGCCTTTCGGCGATGCCAAAGCCCACCTGACCGGCACCGCAGATGATGATCTTCATGGGTTCCTGACCCGTTCAAGAGGCGAACGAGCGAATCCTTGTTGTTAGTGAACTGGAACTTGCGGCAAGTTGGCGACGGATACAAGCTTGTGCATCACATTGCGTTGGCTTCGCGCGTATTATTGCCGATGATGCCGAGGGATTTGATCTTGCGGTGGAGGGCTGAACGCTCCATGCCGACAAATGAGGCAGTGCGCGATATGTTGCCGCCAAACCTTGATAACTGGGCCGCCAGATAGTCGCGTTCAAAGACCTCGCGGGCCTCGCGCAGCGGCAATGCCATGACGCGCTCGGAGCCCCAACCTTCATCGTCATCGGAGCCGTTGACTTCAGTTTCCTTTGGCAGCATGTCGGCACCGATTTCAGTTGATGCATCGCTGCCGGCCATGATCATGATCCGCTCGATGTTGTTGCGCAGCTGGCGTACGTTTCCAGTCCAGTCATAGGTTTGCAGCACGGCGACGGCTTCTGTACTGAGGCAGCGCAACGGTTGGCCCGACTGTGCCGAATACAGCCGGGTGAAGTGTTCTATCAGTTCGGGAATGTCCTCACGCCGCTCGGCCAGGGCCGGAATATCGATCGGCACGACATTCAGGCGATGATAAAAATCGCTGCGGAACATTTCCTTTTCAATAAGCGGCTCCAGAGAGCGGCTTGTCGAGGAGACGATACGTACATCGACCTTGACCTTGGTGTTGCCATTGACACGCTGGAACTGCTGCTCGACCAGGACCCGCAAGATCTTGCCTTGGGTCTGCAGAGGCATGTCTGCGACCTCGTCGAGATAAAGAGTACCGCCATGGGCCTGCTCAAGCGCGCCGACCCGGTGCACGGCGCCCGCATCGGTCTCGATGCCGAACAGCTCTTCTTCCACCCTTTCAGGCGACATGGTTGCGGCCGGCAGGATGACGAACGGTCCTGAAGATCTCGCCGACCAGGCATGAAGCGTGCGCGCCGCCAGTTCCTTGCCCGAGCCGTGCGGCCCGGTGATCATGACCCGGCCGTTCGAGGGAGCAATCCGCTTGAGCGCCTGGCGCAACTGCCGCATGGGTTGCGATTCGCCGATCAGATCGGTTTCAGCCCCTGCCCGGCTCCGCAATTCGTTTATCTCTCGTTTCAGTCTGTAGGCCTCAAGCGCCCGGCCGATGACCAGAATGAGACGATCGGCCTTGAACGGCTTTTCAATGTAGTCATAGGCACCGTTCTTGATCGCAGAGACCGCCGTTTCAATGTTGCCGTGGCCGGAAATGATCACCACCGGCACATCGGCGTGCGCCTGCTGTATTATCTCCAGCAGCTCCAAACCATCCAGTTTGGAGCCTTGCAGCCAAATGTCCAGAACGATCAGTGATGGCCGGCGTTCCTCGATTTCGCGCAACGCGGAATCGCTGTCCGAAGCGAGCCGGGTTTCATATCCTTCGTCCTCCAGGATACCACCGATCAGTTCACGGATATCCACTTCATCATCGACGATCAATATATCTGCAGCCATGAGCTTACTTACGCTTTCACTTTCGGTTTTTCTTCAGCGGCTGAAACATCCGCCAGGTTCGTCTTGGCCTTGCGCGGAAACAACAACCGCACCATGGCGCCTTTACCGCCCTCAAACTCAGCAGGCGCATCGTGTAGTTCGAGCCGCCCGTCATGTTCCTCCATAATCCGCTTGACGATCGCGAGGCCCAATCCGGTGCCCTTCTCTCGCGTCGTCATATAGGGCTCAACGAGACGGCCCCGGTTTTCCTTGGGCAAGCCGATGCCGTTGTCGGCGATGTCGATCTGCACCTTGTCATCATGGTGCGATACCGCGACCTTGATGTGGGCACCGTTGTCGTCGCCGGCTTCCTGACGCGCCTCGATCGCTTCCAGGGCATTCTTGACCAGATTGATGACAGCCTGGGTGATCAAGCGGCGGTCGAAATCCGCCTCAATCCGGCCCTCGGGAAACTCGCTGGTGAATTCCACTTCAGGCAAGCTGGCCTTTTGCAGGATCATCGCCTCCCTGACCACAGTGGCCAGATTGTTGGTCTCAAGCACGGCACTTGGCATCCGCGCGAACGAGGAAAACTCATCGACCATCCTGCCGATATCGCCAACCTGGCGAATTATGGTTTCCGTGCACTGGTCGAAAACCTTGGGATCAGATTTAATTTCCTTGCTGTATTTGCGGCGCAGACGCTCGGCTGACAGCTGAATCGGCGTCAGCGGATTTTTTATCTCGTGGGCAATACGGCGGGCGATATCAGCCCAGGCCGAGTTTCGCTGAGCCGACACCAGTTCGGTAATGTCGTCGAAGGTCACGACATAGCCATGCTCATCCTCGTTGGAGCGCTCGGTGGTGACCCTCACCACAAAATTCCGCTCCTGGCTGCCAACCCGAATGTCGAGTTGACCTTGGGCGTTGCCGCTGGGGCTATCGCAGGCTTTGCGATAGAGCGGCTCCATTTGCGGCAATGCCGATGGGAGCGTCTTGCCTGTCAGGGTCGCCCGGTCGATGGACAACAGTCTCAGGGCGGATCGATTGGTCAAGGTGATGACGCCGTGCGGGTCAAGACCAATGACGCCGGCGCTGACGCCTGACAGGACCGCTTCGGAGAATCGCCGGCGTTCATCCAGCTGATGATTGGTTGCCACCAGCTCATCGCGCTGGGTTTGCAGTTGTTCGGTCATCCGGTTGAAGGTGCTGCCAAGATTGGCCAGGTCGCCGGCGCCCTTGCGCACGTCAACCTTGACATCAAGCTGACCTGTCGACACCCGCCGGGCGGCGCCGACCAGGTTGACGATCGGCTCGACAAGCCGGTCCGCAAACCACATTCCAAGCCAGATCGCCGCGAGCAGGAACACGAACATGACCCCGGAATACATCAGTGCAAAAGTCAGCTGTAAGCCGGTGCGCTGGCCGAGCAGTTTGTCGTATTCCGCCTTTTCCGCACGTGCTTTCGCCAGCTGCTGGATGACTTCAGGGTTTACCGACCGGTAGACGTACAAAAAATGATTGTCGAAGTTCTTCAGTTTCACTATGGCCCGGATGAGGTTGCGATTGATCGGGCCCTCTACGACCAGTTCGCCCTTGGCTGCCCGTCTGAACATTTCATCAGAAGGAGATTCGAAGGTCACGCGGCGGTTGGCCGTGACGCTCGCCTCGATCCGCTTGTTTGACTGATTGATGAGATAGGCAGCCGTTAGCGAGCGTAATGCGGAAATGGTTGCCAGGCGGCGCAGGAAGAGATTGCGGTCATTCTCAAACACCGATTTTTGCTGGGCGATGCCATTGGCGATGGCCTCGATGTCGTTGCGGGCGATATCGCCTTGCTCGCTGAGGTAGGATTCAGCCACCGTGATGGCACTGTCGACGATCGACTGGGTGCGCTCGGAGAACCAGGTGTCCAACCCGCGGTCCAGTGTGACGGCGGCAAACAGGGCAACGATAACCGCCGGTACCGCAGCGAACAGGCTGAGCGAGGCCACAATGCGGGTGTGCAGAGATGCCCCAGGAACGCCATGACGGCGCGCTTTCAACAGATACAGAACCTGCCAGCCTATCATCAAGGCCATGGCTGCCACGATCGCGCCGTTGATCGAAAGCAATGTAATCACGACCTGAGGTGTTGGTGTGATCGGCGTCAAGCCGGTCAGTATGGCGAATGTGCACAACCCGCTGACGATCGCCAGCATGACAAGCACAAGGCCCATCC
>JABDJG010000366.1 GCA_013002595.1 Hyphomicrobiales bacterium
CGCGCAAGTTTTCAGCAAATCGGGCAAATTCAACGGAAAAGACACTTTTGGCGTGGAATTTGCTTCATCTTGGGTGACATAAAGCAACTGCAAATCGAGTCGTAGAGAGCATATGGCGGCAACAGCATTTATCGTACTGGCAGCAGGGATCGGATCGCGGATGGCGTCCGATCAGCCCAAAGTTCTGCATCGGGCCGGTGGGCGCTCGCTGCTGGGACATGTCCTGAACGCGGTCAAGGCGCTTGCACCGGCAGAGGTCTGTGTGGTGGTTGGCCCGGACATGGACGCGGTGAAAGCTGAGGCCGAAACGGTGGTGCCGAATGTGCGGACCGTCATTCAGAGCGAGCGGAACGGTACGGCACATGCTGCCCGTATGGCCAAAGACGCGTTACAGGATTTCGCCGGTACCATCGTTGTCATGTTCGGCGACGGACCGTTGGTCAGACCTGAAACGCTAACAGAGCTGGTTTCGGTTATTGAGAACGGCGCGGACATGGCTCTGGTCGGCTTTGAAGCGGCCGACCCGCAAGGATATGGTCGGTTTATTCTTAAGGATGGCGCGTTAACGGCCATTCGCGAGGAAAATGATGCCTCTGAGGCTGAACGCAAGATCACCTTGTGCAACTCCGGTATCACAGCTGCCGGGGCTGATCTGTTATGGCCGTTGCTGGCGCGTATCGGCAATGACAATGCACAAGGCGAGTACTATCTCACCGACCTTGTCGAGCTGGCGGTTGCGGACGGGCGCCAGGTGGCGCACTCGATATGCAGCGAACAAGAGGTTCAAGGCGTGAATTCAAGGGCGCAACTGGCCGAAATCGAAGCCAGACTGCAGGACGAGTACCGGGAAAAGGCGATGGCCGGCGGCGCGACACTGATTGCACCGCAAACGGTTTTCCTGTCGCATGACACCACGATCGGCCGTGGCGTCGTGATCGAGCCGCACGTCGTGATATTGGCTGGCGTGACCATCGGTGATGGCGCCGTGGTGCGGGCCTTCAGCCATCTGGAAGGCGCCGAGATTGGTCCTGGCTGTGTGGTCGGGCCCTATGCGCGATTGCGGCCCGGCGCCCGATTGGCCAAGGGGGCAAAGGTCGGCAATTTCGTTGAGATCAAGAATGCGGATCTGGAACAGGGCAGCAAGGTCAATCATCTGAGCTATATCGGCGATGCCAGGGTCGGGCAGGGCGCCAACATCGGCGCCGGCACGATCACCTGCAATTATGATGGTTTCAACAAGCATTTCACCGATATCGGCAAGGGCGCATTCGTCGGCTCGAACAGCGCACTCGTTGCACCGGTGAAGATCGGTGACGGCGCGTTTGTCGGTTCGGGCAGCGTGGTGACGCGTGATGTGGCCGAAGATGCACTGACGGTGGCCCGGGGCCGCCAGGAAGACCGGCCCGGCTGGTCGGCAAAATTCAGGGCCATTCAATCCAAGTCCAAGAAAAAATCCTGACGGGCAATCGCTCGTTGCAAGCTTAAGGAGCGCGTCATGTGCGGCATTGTTGGTATTCTGGGGCAGGGGCCGGTGGTCTGGAAACTGGTCGACGCGCTCAAGCGTCTGGAATACCGCGGCTATGATTCAGCCGGCATCGCGGTGCTTGCCAACGGCAAGATGGAACGGGTGCGGGCGCCAGGCAAGCTGGAGGCCCTGTCGGAAAAGCTGCGCTCGCATGAGCTGCTGGCCACCGCCGGCATCGGCCATACGCGTTGGGCGACACACGGCGCGCCGGTTGAAAAGAACGCCCATCCGCATATCGGTGGTTCAGTTGGGGTTGTTCACAACGGCATCATTGAAAACTTCAAGGAACTCAAGGACGAACTGGCAGCCGGCGGCACCAGGTTTGCCACCGACACGGATACCGAAGTCGTTGCCTACATGATCGACCGTGAGCTTAAGGCCGGCAAGTCGCCGCGTGAGGCAACTCATTCGACGCTCGAACGCCTGGAAGGCGCTTTTGCCTTTGCCATCATATTCGAAGGCGAGGACGATCTGATGATCGGCGCCCGGCGCGGCAGCCCGCTGGCAGTCGGTCATGGGCACAATGAAATGTTCCTGGGCTCGGATGCGATCGCGCTGGCGCCGTTCACCAACAAAGTGACCTATCTGGAAGACGGTGATCATGTCGTCGTGACCCGTTCCTCATTCGAACTGTACAACGAGGCAGGCGAACAGGTGATCCGGCCGCTCAATTTCACCCAGGCTTCGGCGTTGCTGGTCGACAAAGGCAATCATCGCCACTTCATGGCCAAGGAAATTGCCGAGCAACCCGATGTGATCGGGCACACACTGGCTGAATATGTCGATTTCGAGACACGCACGGTCAAGCTGCCTGAAGACGCGGAGTTTGATTTTGCCGGCCTAGACCGGTTGACCATCACGGCCTGCGGTACGGCGTCCTATGCCGGGCTTGTCGGCAAATACTGGTTCGAGCGTTATGCGCGCCTGCCGGTTGAGGTCGATATTGCTTCCGAGTTCCGCTACCGCGAGGCGCCGATGACCAAAGGCGGGCTGTCACTGGTCATTTCCCAGTCTGGCGAAACCGCCGACACGCTGGCGGCACTTCGCTATTGCAAGTCACAGGGCCAGCGGGTTGGTGCCATCGTCAACGTGCCGGAATCAACCATTGCCCGCGAGAGTGACATCGTGGTGCGGACATATGCCGGGCCTGAGATCGGCGTTGCCTCAACCAAGGCGTTCACCTGTCAGCTGGCCGTACTGGCCTGCATGGCGATTGCTGCGGCGCGCCAACGCGGCGTCATGAGCCAGGAGCGCGAGCAGGAACTGGTCGGCGCTCTGATTGGTCTGCCCCGTTTGCTGGTCAATGCGCTGGAACATGAGGATCACATCGATGAAATCGCCCGCGGCATCGCCAGATCGCGTGATGTGTTGTATCTCGGCCGCGGAATCAATTTTCCAATCGCGCTGGAAGGTGCGCTCAAGCTCAAGGAGCTGTCCTACATTCATGCCGAAGGGTATGCCGCAGGTGAACTCAAGCATGGTCCGATCGCGCTCATTGAGGAAGGCGTCCCGGTTGTGGTGATCGCGCCGCGCGATGATCTGTTCGACAAGACGGTTTCGAATATGGAGGAGGTTGCCGCGCGCGGCGCCCATATTGTCCTGATCACCGACAGTGCCGGCGCTGAGGCGATTGGTGAAGGATCTTTCGATTCCATTACCGTGCCGCAGGCCGAGGCCTTCATCTCTCCGATTCTGTACGCGATTCCTGTGCAGTTGCTGGCCTATCATGCCGCGGTCTTCATGGGCACCGACGTTGATCAACCCCGGAATTTAGCCAAATCCGTCACTGTCGAATAGGTTTGCCGTTTCTTTTGCGTCTTAGCTAAGCTTTAACCATACGCTGGCAAATTAACCGGCATGAAAATACGGTTAGTTTTGTTAGCGTCTGTTTGTACTGCGTTGCTTGCCGCAAGTGCGGCTGTTCCTGCTGTATCCGCCACCGCAGAAAAGTCATCTGCGGCCCTTGCCTCTGAAAACGCCTATAAAGCACTTGTGTCGGGGCGTTCGCTTGATGCGATCAAGCTTTATGCAGAAGCGATTGAATCGCGCCAGCTTGGTCCCGATCTGCTTGCTAATTCACTGCTCAACCGGGCGCTTGCCTTCCAGAATGTGGGGCAGCATCAAGAAGCCATCGATGATTATTCAGCCGCGCTGAGGATCGATGCGATGGGCCCGAAGCTGCGGTCCGTTGCATTGTATAATCGGGGCCTGGCGCATCACAAGATCGCCAAACCGGCAATGGCGATTGAAGATTTCACCAGCGCGCTGTTTCTGGATGTCGGGTTCTCTCAGGCCTATTACAGCCGCGGCAATGTGCTCCGGCGCAGCGGTCAGTTCCTGTTTGCGCTGTCGGACTATGAAAAGGCGATGAAATATTCGCATCCCGAGCCACACCTGCCGCTTTATGGCACTGCTTTGACCTATGAATCGCTGCGCCGGCCGCAAGAGGCCCAGAGCGCATTGGTCAAGGCCCTGGCGCTGAAACCTGATTTCATGGCGGCCCGCGAAATGCTGACGACGTTGATCCAGCCGGAGGGTAATCAACCGGCCACGGATAAAGGTGCTGAGAAAAAGGTTGCGGCTCGCAAGCTGCCGGCATCGTTTACGATCTCCAATGATGCCCTCGTGACGGGCTCCGTCCTGGGCGGCAATCCGGATATGGTTATGCGCAAGGAAGGCCTGCCGGCGCCTGTCAGCCCACCTGGTGTGGTCCAGCATTTGGCCAAGGTGGTCCCGGCAAGTACGAATGCACAACTCAGCGCAGCTGAACAGATCGCCGGTCTGCAGGCGCCTCCCATTCCCGAGCTGCCCAAGAAGGCCGAGGTCGTGAAAGTGTCGGCCGTTGTCGATCAGGCTGGCGAGCCGGCAGCGCGGCCAAACCGGCAACCTCATGGATGGGCGGTCCAGATATCTTCGCAAAAAAGGGAAGATGCCGCCTGGTCGATGTGGAAAAAGATGCAGACCAAACACGCATCGCTGCTGCGCCCACATGAAGCCAACGTGATCAAGGCTGATCTGGGTGACCGGGGCATTTTCTTCCGGCTGCGGGTCACCGGACTGGACGACCGAAGTGCGGCGAGCAAACTTTGCAAGCGCCTGAAAGCACGCGGCACGTCATGCTTTGTGGCGCGTCCTAGCTAGGTCTGGTCGAGATAAAGGCGGCAGCGCCGAGCAATATCACGCCGACGCCAATCTTCACGTAGGCCGATGCATCTGTTGCCAGCGCAAGCCAGGCAAAGCTGGCGCACATCATGGCAAGCGCCAGTATTTTCGCACGCAGCGGTATGATGCCTTCATCCTGCCAGTCGGTAATGTAGGGCCCAAGTTTTGCATGGGCCCGCAACCATGCGGCCGCGGCAGGTGATGATTTGGTGAAGGCCCACAGGGCGACCAGCAAGAACGGTGTGGTGGGCAGTACGGGTAAAAACGCGCCTGCGATCCCGAGCGCGACGAAGACCCAGCCGACAGACAGATAAACCGGTCTGGCCCACCGGCCAGCGACATCTTGGTTGCTGTCGTTCGTCACTGCACTTGACCCTGTTTGTGTGTTCAATTTATCACCTCCTATCAACGCAGCTGCAACTAATGGCAACGAAAATAGTTTGATTGCATGGAGCTGGATCGATAAGCCGTAGCAACGTGAAAAATGGGGTGGCCTGCCAATGGGCTTTTTGAGACGATTTAGAAACTACTTTCTGACTGGTCTGGTGGTCAGTGCGCCGATCGGCATCACTGCCTGGCTGGCCTGGTGGTTCGTGTCTCTGTTCGATGCCTGGGTCAAGCCGTTCATCCCTTCGGTCTACAATCCGGACACGTATCTGCCGTTCAGCGTGCCGGGCGTGGGTCTGCTAGCCGCCATACTGGGCATTGCGCTGATTGGCGCCTTGGCGGCAAATCTGGTCGGCCGCACGATCCTTGGTTATTGGGAAATACTGCTCGACCGGATGCCGGTGATCCGTAGTGTTTACAAGGCGATGAAGCAGATTTTTCAAACTGCGTTCTCCCAGGAGAGTGCAACATTTGAAAAGGTTGGGCTGATCGAATACCCACGCCGCGGCGTCCATGTGGTGGTGTTCATTGCCCGGGCGCTCGACAGTGGTGAAATCGGGTTGGAGCCAGGTCAAGAGATGGTGGCCTGTTTCATGCCGACCACGCCAAACCCCACGTCCGGTTTTCTGTTCTTTGTGTCTGCCGAAGAAATCCGCGTTCTAGATCTGAGTGTCGAGGAAGGCGCCAAGCTGGTGATTTCGGCCGGGCTGGTGACCCGTGCCGGTGCCGGGAACGGCGAGATGGTCGAAGCGATCGACGATGAGACCATCGCATCGCTGATCCGCAAAAAGAAACAAAGTGCAGCTGCCCGCAAGCCTGCCAAAAAGAATGCGGCCAAGAAAGCCGTTGCCAAGAGAACCAAGGTCAGCCGGCAGAAAGCAACCTGACGGCTTCGTCACGCTCGAACAGATAAAGCAGCAGTTTGAGGCTGTCGCCGCGCGTGTTCTGCAACTGCGGATCGCTGCGCAGAACCAATTCGACATCATCACGCGCGGCGGCCAGAAGCTCGCCGTCCTCGGCAAGATCGGCGAGTTTGAAGGCCGGGACGCCGGATTGTCGGGTGCCGAGCAATTCACCCGAGCCGCGCAGGCGCAGATCTTCTTCCGCGATCACGAAACCATCCTCTGTTTCACGCATGGTCGAAAGACGCGCCTTGGCGGTTTCCCCAAGCGGTTCCTGGTAGAGCAACAGGCAACTTGATTTTGCCGCACCCCGGCCGACCCGGCCGCGCAACTGGTGCAATTGAGCTAGGCCGAAACGTTCGGCATGCTCGATGACGATGATGCTGGCTTCGGGGACATCGACGCCGACCTCGATGACGGTGGTCGAGACGAGGATGGAGATCTCACCATCCTTGAATTGCTGCATCACCGCATCCTTGGCTGGTCCCTTCATGCGGCCATGGATGAGGCCAACCTGGCCTCGATAGCGGGTGTTCAGTCCGGCAAAGCGGTCTTCGGCCGAGGTGAGATCGATCAGGTCACTGTCTTCAACCAGCGGACAGACCCAATAGATGCGGGCACCACCCTGCATGGCCCGTGCAAGGCCATCGACAACCTGTGCAAGCCGGGCGATGGGCAAAACGCGGGTATCTATCGCTTGCCGGCCAGCCGGCTTTTCAGTCAACCTGGAGACTTCCATATCTCCGTACAGTGTCAACGACAGGGTGCGCGGGATCGGCGTTGCCGTCATGACCAGGAGATCTGTGGCACCGCCGGCCTTTGCCTGCAGCGCAAGGCGCTGGTGAACGCCGAAGCGGTGCTGTTCATCGATGATGACGAGACCAAGATTGTTGAACTCGACACCGTGCTGGAACAGCGCATGGGTGCCGATGAGGATGCCGGTTTGGCCGGTCCGCAAGCGATCCAGCACGTCCTGGCGGGTCTTGCCCTTGTCGCGACCGGTCAGAACATCAACCGTGATGCCGGCCGCCTTTGCGAACTGGGCAACCGTCTCGCCGTGCTGGCGAGCCAGAATGTCGGTTGGCACCATCAGAGCCCCTTGCGCGCCGGCCTCAACCGCGCGGGCGAGCGCCAGCACCGCTACGGCGGTCTTGCCCGAGCCGACATCACCTTGCAGGAGGCGCAGCATGCGCTCAGGCAACGCCATATCTGCAACGATTTCACCGACCGCAACGCGCTGTGAAGCCGTCAGGCTGAAGGGCAGATCGGTCTCAATCTTTTCCATCAGAAGGCCGTCGCCACTGAGAACGCGGCCCGATGCGCGGCGCATTTGTCGGCGCACCAGGGCAAGGGCGAGCTGATTGGCGAGCAATTCATCATAGGCAAGGCGTTTGCGGGCCGGGCTGTCTGCAGCTAGATCACTGACAGATGTCGGCAAATGCAGGCGCGTGAGGGCATCACTGAAGGCCGGCCAAGCGTGCCTTTCCAGCCAGTTTGGCTCGTCCCATTCACTCAAAGCTGGCAGATGCTCCAGTGCGCTGCGAATACCTTTGCCCAGCGTCTTGGGCGAGATGCCGGCGGTCATCGGGTAGACCGGCTCGATCGGCGGCATCCTGGCGAAATCTGCTTCGTTCAAGATATGGTCGGGATGAACGATCTGCGGGGCGCCGTTGAACCATTCGATGCGGCCGGAGACAAAGCGGGTCTCGCCAGTTGGCAGGGCCTTTTGCAGATAGTCGCCATAAGCATGAAAGAACACCAGGCTGAGGCTGCCGGTGTCGTCGAAACAATCGACCCGGTAGGGAATGCGCTTGTTGTGCGCCGGCGGTGCGCGGTGGCGGCCGACTTCGATTTCGACGGTGACAATGCCGGTCTCCGGGAGGTGATCGATCGTTGGCCGGTTGCGGCGGTCAATCATGCCAGACGGCACGTGGAACAAGAGATCGATGATCTTGGCCGGCTCGGGATTGAGTTCATCGCCGCGGCCAAACAGCTTGCCAAGCGCCTTTTCCAGCTTGGGGCCGATGCCGGGCAGTTTGGCGGCATTGGCGAACAGGGGATTGAGAATGTCCGGGCGCATCTTTAGGTTACCAGCCGCCGCCCTGGTCGCGGTTGTAGTCAAGGCTATTCCACCAGCTGTCAGTGCTCAAAAAGCGCCGGAAAGGGGTGTCGGTCTCAGCCGGGGCATAGGTGATGTACTGCCAGGCCTCGAACAGGGATTGTCCGCTCAGCGTGCGCAGATACGACAGTCCCGCCTCGTGAGAGAAGCTGCCACCGGTGTGGTCATCGAAGTTGCCATCCAGATCGGTCCACACAGCGGCGTCCAAACCTGTGTCATCGAGCCATTGGCCGGCGGTTTCAGCAACGCCGTCATTGCGGCTGTAGGACTTGCCGCCGCGCGTTGCGTGACCAATGTGATCGAGGTCGGTGCGCTCGCGCGCCGCCAAATCCTCAATGACCTCATCGAGGCTGGTTCTGGTGCTCATAATGTAGCTGGTGGTCGACGGGGCAGGGACCTCCTGGTGAATGACCAGCACCAGCGCCTGCTTGCGCTTGGGCGACACGCGGGCGAATTCAACCGGCATGGCCGGGCCAGTGCCGCGTTGCCAGGCACCGCTCACCTTCGGCTCGAGATCGTCAAGATCCCAAATCAAGGAGCCATAACCTATCACCGCAATCTTCAAAATAGCTGTCCTTTGAGCATTTCAATCGACACTGCCTGCAAACCAATCTATGTAACTCGCCAAATCAAATCCACGAAATCAGTCATGTCTGACACCGACAATACCCAAGACGCGCGCAAAAAGAAGGCTATCTGGCGCGCCGAGCACCGCGGCATCCGTGAAATGGACCTGCTGATGGGCAGTTTTGCCCGCCGGCATGTGCCGGATATGGATGATGCCAGCCTCACCGACTTCGAGGCGCTGATCATGGTGGCCGATCCCGACCTTTATAATTGGCTGCTTGGCAGGGCGGATGTGCCTGAGGAATTCCGCACACCGGTCTATGAGCGGTTGCGCCGGCACCGGCCCGAGATCGGCTAGGGTGTGGTGACATGAACCTCAAATCTGCCTTGTCGCGGCCGGGCGTCACGATACTGAGCGGCACACCGGAAGGGCTTGATGCCCTGGCGATCAGCGATCTGGCCCGAGCGGCGGCCCCGTCCGTGCTTGTCCATATCGCGCGCGACGATCAACGGATGCGTTCGCTTGCCGATGCCCTGGCGTTTTTTGCGCCCGACATGGCGATCTTGACGTTCCCGGCATGGGATTGCCTGCCTTATGACCGGGTTTCACCGGTCGCCCAGATCATTGCCCGGCGCATGGCTACACTGGCCCGGCTTGGCGAGGAGCGGACGGACGGCAAGCCGCTCATCGTGCTGACGACGGTCAACGCGGCTATCCAGAAGGTGCCGCCGCCGGAGATCGTGACAGCATCGTGCCTGTCGCTGGCGCCGGGCAGCACGGTGTCGACCGATACGCTGCAGGTCTATCTGACCGAGAACGGGTTTTCGCGCACCGGGACCGTGGTCGATCCTGGCGATTATGCGGTGCGCGGCGGCATTATCGATATCTATCCGCCCGGTGCTGAACGACCGGTTCGGCTCGATTTCTTCGGCGATTCGCTGGAATCGCTGCGCACGTTCGATCCGCAATCACAGCGCACGGTCGGTCAGATGCACCGGCTGGTGCTGGATCAGGCCAGCGAGGTGTTGCTCAACAGCGAAACGATCGACCGGTTCCGGACCGGTTATGCGGTGACGTTTGGCGGGGCCGGCTCGAATGATCCGCTTTATGAGGCGGTCACGGCGCGGCGTTACTATCAGGGCATGGAGCACTGGCTGCCGCTATTTTACGAAAGGCTGTCAACGCTGTTCGATTACACCGGTCAATGCGCCGTCAGCCTCGACAATCAGGTCAATGACGCCATTGCGGCACGGCGCGAGCAGATTGCAGAGTTTCATTCCGCGCGCCAGCAGGCGCTTGAGCAGGATACGTTTGGGGCGGCGCCCTACAAGCCGCTGTCGCCCGATGCGCTCTATATCAGCGATGGCGACTGGACCAGGCTGCTGGCGGGCATTCCGGTTGTCGCCATCACCCCGTTTGAGGTGCCCGATGGCGCCGGCGGGCCGGTCGTCTCTCTGTCCGGGCGCACCGGGCGGACGTTTGCCGCTGAGCGGGCTGAAGCCGGACGAAACGTCTATGAGGCGGTGCGTGATTACGTCGACCGGCTGCGGGCTGGCGGCAAGCGGGTGATTATCGCCAGCTGGACCGACGGGTCGCGCGAGCGGTTCGAAGGGATCTTGAAGGATCACGGCGTTACACCGCTCGTGACAGCAAACAGCTGGCCGGATGTTCTCAGCCATAAAGCCAGTGATGTGTCGCTCATCGTCCTTGGCCTTGAGGCCGGATTTGAGACCGACGATCTGGCGGTCATCGGCGAACAGGACATCCTCGGTGACAGACTGGTGCGGCGCGGGCGCAAGACTCGCAAGGCGACGGACTTCATTTCCGAACTTTCCAGCATGACGCCGGGCGACCTGGTGGTACACGTCGATCACGGCATTGGCCGGTTTGAGGGCCTGAAGACGCTCGAGGTGCAAGGTGCGCCGCATGACTGCCTGTTTTTGACCTATCACGGCGGTGACCGGTTGTTCCTGCCGGTTGAGAATATCGAACTCCTGTCACGCTATGGCTCGGATGCAGCCGGTGCGCAGCTTGACCGGCTCGGCGGTGTCGCCTGGCAGGCGCGCAAGGCACGGCTCAAGGAGCGGGTCCGCGAGATTGCCGAGCAATTGATCAAGACGGCGGCGGCGCGTGAATTGCGCACCGCGGAAGTCGTGACTGCACCGGACGGCCTTTATGACGAGTTTTGCGCCCGCTTCCCCTACGAGGAGACGGAAGACCAGCTCACAGCGATCGAATCTGTGGTCGATGATCTCGGCAGTGGGCGGCCGATGGACAGGCTGATCTGCGGCGACGTCGGGTTCGGCAAGACCGAAGTGGCGCTGCGCAGCGCCTTTGCTACCGTGATGACCGGCAAGCAGGTTGCCGTCGTCGTGCCGACGACGCTTCTGGCGCGCCAGCATACGGCAAGTTTCACCGAGCGGTTCAAAGGCTATCCGGTCAAGATCGCCCAGGCGTCCCGGCTGGTCGGGCGCAAGGAGATCAACGAGGTGAAGGAACGGCTCAAATCGGGTGATCTGGACATTGTGGTCGGCACCCATGCCTTGCTGGCCGCCGACGTGAAATTTCGCGATCTTGGCCTTCTGGTGATCGATGAGGAGCAGCACTTCGGCGTCAAGCACAAGGAAAAGCTGAAAGAACTGCGGGCCGATGTGCATGTGCTGACGCTGACCGCGACACCGATACCGCGTACCCTGCAAATGGCACTGTCCGGTGTCCGCGAATTGTCTTTGATCACCACGCCGCCGCTCGACCGGCTGGCGGTGCGCACATTCGTTTCGCCGTTCGATCCGGTGATCATCCGTGAGAGCCTTCTGCGCGAGCATTATCGCGGAGGTCAGAGCTTTTATGTGGTGCCACGGATCAGCGACCTGGAAGAGATTGCCGAGTTTTTGAAAACCCAGGTGCCGGAAGTGAAATTCCGCCAGGCGCACGGGCGGCTGGCGCCCGGTGAGCTCGACGACATCATGACCGGGTTCTATGACCGCAAGTTCGATGTCCTGCTGTCGACAACCATTATCGAATCCGGGCTCGACATTCCGACCGCCAATACGTTGATCGTGCACCGCTCGGACATGTTCGGTCTGGCCCAGCTTTATCAGCTGCGTGGCCGGGTCGGGCGCTCCAAGCAGCGCGCCTATGCCCTGCTGACGACGCCGGCCAAGAGACCGCTCACCGAAACGGCGCATAAACGGCTCGAAGTCCTGCAATCGCTGGATTCGCTTGGCGCCGGATTCTCGCTGGCGAGTTATGATCTCGACATTCGCGGCGCCGGCAATCTTTTGGGCGAAGAGCAGTCGGGGCACATCCGCGAAGTGGGCTTTGAGCTTTATCAGGCGATGCTGGAAGAAGCCGTTGCCAGTCTCAGGACCGGTGACAGTGAAATCGATGACTCGGAAGTCTGGTCACCGCAGATCAATATCGGCACGGCGGTTCTCATTCCGGAAAGCTATGTCGAGGACCTGCAGATCCGGCTCGGGCTTTACCGGCGACTGGCCGATCTGGTCGAGCAGGCTGAGATCGAAGAGTTTGGCGCAGAGTTGCATGACCGGTTCGGCCGGTTGCCGGAAGAGGTCGAGCACCTGCTACAGGTCGTGTCGATCAAGCTGATGTGCCGTGTGGCAAACATTGCCAGCATCGATGCCGGCCCCAAGGGCGCGGTGATCGGGCTCAAGAACGATACTTTTCCCAATCCCGACGGGCTGGTCGGCTGGATCAACGAGCAGGGCAGGTGGGCCAAGTTGCGCCCGGACATGAAACTGGTCGTCATGCGCACCTGGGATACGCCTGATGACAGGCTGAGAGGCACGCGCCAGTTGCTTGAGCAGTTGGTGAAGCTGGCCGGACAATGACCCCAAAACGTCATCCCGATGAAAATCGGGATCCAAGAAATTTTTGTACGGCTTTACCGTGTGCCCCTGGATTCCGGCTTTCGCCGGAATGACGGACTACTACAGCGCTTCGCGTTTATACGGAAGCGCTCTAAGAGGGCCGTTCTTCCGGCAGCTCCTGCACACCTTCTTCCATCACCTTGGCAATGGCGCCGGCGATAATCTCCGGGCCCTGTGCACCGACAATGGCGTATTTCTGGCCGACAATGAAGGTTGGCACGCCGGTGACGCCCATTTTCTGGGCAAGGGCAATCTCATTCTTGGTTTCCTCGATGTCGGCGTCCGAGTTGATCAGGCGTTCAACAATTTCGCGATCCATACCGGCAGCGCCGGCCGCCTCGACCAGCGCGTCATTGTCGGTCAGGTCGCCGCCATCGATGAAATACAGTTTGAACAGGCCTTCAACGACCTGGTCCTGCAATCCGACCGAGTGCGACCAGCGGATGACGCGGTGGGCGTTCACGGTATTTGGCGAGCGGGTGATGCCCTCAAAATTGAAGGGGATATCTTCGGCCGCACCGGCTTCGCGAACCGACTTGTAGACTTCAGCTGCCCCTTCGGCGCCGCCGAACTTGTTGGCCAGGTATTCCTGCCGGTCCATGCCGCCTTCCGGGATCGTTGCATCGAGCTGAAACGGGCGCCATCTGACATCGATATCGACAGCGGCGGTCGCGGCCAATGCCTGCTCGAGGCGCCGCTTGCCGATATAACACCAGGGGCACATGACATCGGAGACGACGTCGAGGGGAATGGCGGGACTTTGCACGTGATGTTCCTTTCAGCCGACTATGGGCTTGTTATAGTAGCTTATAGAGGTGTTTGCGGGCCACTTTTCCGTTACCGGTGCGCGGCAGGCTGGGAACGATATGGACAGCGCGCGGCATCTTGTAGTCGGCAAGGCGTGTGCGGGCATGATCGAGGATGGCCTGCGGCTGCAGTTCACCATCGCCTTGCGGCACCACAAAGGCTGCAATAATCGTTACCTCGCCGGCAACATCCACCGCGCTGACGCCGACTTCGGCGACACCGGGGTGCCCTGCAATGGCGTTTTCGACCTCCTGCGGGGAGACCCGGTAGCCGAACGCATTCATGATATCGTCATTGCGGCCTGCAAAATGGAGATAGCCGTCGTCATCCATGCTGGCCAGATCGCCGCCGATGAACCATTCACCACGGAAAACTGCCGCTTCTTCGTCCGGTCTTTGCCAATATCCCAGCATCAGCCCGGGGTCGGTGCGGTGAACCGCGATCAGGCCGGTTTCTCCGGGCGCCAAGGGGACCGTGCTATCGGTATCGGCTGGCAGGATGACGATACGGCGGCCCGGTTGCGGTTTGCCGGGGCTGCCCATTAACACCGGGACGCTTGGTGAGCAGGAAATGTAGGTCGAAATTTCGCTCATTCCCAAGGCTTCATATATATTTAGACCCGTTTTCTCAACCCAATTCTCATGTAACTTGGAGCTCAGCACTTCGCCGGCGCACAGGACGTGGCGGAGCGGGGCCAGTTTACCAGGGCTCAATTGGCAATATTTGAGCATTTGGCGGTACAGCGTCGGCACGGAAGCCATGATGGTGGCGCCATAGCGTTCAATCAGGCGCGGCCAGACTTCGATGTCCCTGGGGCCGGTATAAAGCAGCGTCGTTGCGCCATTCGCCCAGGGGTCGGACAGACCGGTACCGAGTGTGTAGGTCCAGTTGAAGGCGCCGGAATGCAGCATGACATCATCGCACGTCATGCCATACCAGCCCTGGTACATCGGCCGCCGGCCCCAGATGGCGCGTTGGGCATGCAAAACACCCTTGGGTCTGGCTGAGGTGCCGGATGTGTAGATCAGGTATGCGGGATCGTCCTTGTGGGTGTCTGTGTAGTCCGTCGGTGTGTGTCGTTTCAATTGGTCTATGGCAGCGGCATTGAGCAATTTTACGCCATCTGGCAAGTCGGGCAGCGCCAGGGTGCCATCCCAGGCAATGAGGGTCACGCCGCAGTCCTTCAGCATGCTGGCAACTTCGGTTTCAGACAGCATGGCCGAAGCGGGGATTGGCACGAGCCCAGCCGCATTGGCGGCAAAGAACATCAGGGCGTAATCCAGTGTGTTGCCCATGCGCAGGAAGACGCGGGCGCCGGGGGCGAGATCAAGCGCTGCCAAACCGGCCGCCATGCGCAAGACGGTGTCCTCGATCTCGCCATAAG
>JABDJG010000163.1 GCA_013002595.1 Hyphomicrobiales bacterium
GTCCGACACCGCGTCGGATCCGTCCTTCATGGCCTCGGTCTCGCGATTGGGAGAGGCGACGGAACCAGAATCGAGATGATCGCGGCCGATGACCACCGGCGCCTCCAGTTCGCCGCTCGCCACCATCTCGTTGAACGCCATGCCGAGCCGGTGGCGCTGGCCAAGCCCGACCCAGCAGATCCGCGCCGGCAGCCCCTGAAATGCAATCCGCTCGCGCGCCATGTCGAGCCAGTTGTGCAGATGCGGGTCATCCGGGATCAGCTCTTTCACCTTCTGGTCGGTCTTGTAGATGTCCTCAGGGTTGCCCGACAACGCCGCCCAGCGGAACGGCCCGACACCGCGGCAGAACAACGGCCGGATGTAGGCCGGCACGAAGCCGGGAAACTCAAACGCATCGGTAAAACCTTCTTCCAGCGCCACCTGGCGGATATTGTTGCCGTAATCGACCGTCGGCACGCCCTCGCGGTGCATCGCCACCATCGCCTCGACATGGGTCCGCATCGAAGCCCGAGCTGCTGCCTCGACGGCTTTTGGATCGCTGACACGCTTGTCTTCCCATTCGGCCAGCGTCCAGCCGATGGGCAGATAGCCGTTGATCGGATCGTGCGCCGATGTCTGGTCGGTGAGCATGTCAGGCCGGATGCCGCGCTCGACCAGTTCGGGGACAATTTCACCGGCGTTACCGAGAACGCCGACCGAGACAGCCTTGCCATCGGCATGCGCCCGTTCAACCATAGCAAGCGCCTCATCGAAGCTGGCCGCCTGCCGATCGAGATACCTGGTCTTCAGCCGCATCTCGATCCGTGATGGCTGGCATTCGATCGCAATCATCGAGGCGCCCGCCATGGTCGCGGCCAGCGGTTGCGCCCCGCCCATGCCGCCAAGCCCGGCGGTCAGGATCCACTTACCCTTGAGATTGCCGTCAAAATGCTGCCGGCCCATCTCGGCAAAGGTCTCATAGGTGCCCTGAACGATGCCCTGCGAGCCGATATAGATCCATGAGCCTGCGGTCATCTGGCCGTACATCATCAGACCCTTGCGATCGAGCTCGTTGAAGTGCTTCCAGGTGCCCCAATGCGGCACCAGGTTGGAATTGGCGATCAGCACCCGCGGCGCATCGGCATGGGTGCGGAAGACGCCAACCGGCTTGCCCGACTGCACCAGAAGCGTCTCGTCGTCTTCAAGTTCCTTCAGACTCGAAACGATCCGGTCGAACGATTGCCAGTCCCGTGCCGCCCGGCCAATACCGCCGTAGACAACCAGCTCTTCGGGACGCTCGGCGACCTCGGCATCGAGATTGTTCATCAGCATGCGCAGCGGCGCTTCGCTGAGCCAGCTCTTGGCGGAAAGGTCGGTTCCCGTCGGTGACTTGATGTGCCGGGAATTGTCAATGCGGTTGGTCATGTCTGATCGGACTCCATACTGTGATTGCTGCCTGACGGCCGGTATCGGCTGTAGAGCGCGTGCCGGCTGGCCGGATAGGTAAAGCGGACCGCTGTCACCACGCGATCCCGTGACCAGCTGCGCCGGTGCAGGGTCAGGCACGGTTCGCCGGCCGGAACATCCAGCAGGGCCTGCTCTTGTGGTGACGGCATCATCGCTTCAACGGTGTGCTCGAGCTCATCGACCGGTACATTGGCCACCAGATAGGCGGTTGGCGTGATCCCGGCAAAATCCAGGTTCAGGAAATCGGGGGCGGCCAACGGATTGACATAGCGGTCCTCAAGCTGCACCGGCACACCATTCTCGCGATGAACCATCGTGATGTGAAACAGCCTGGCACCGGCATTGGTTTCGAACTCTTCGGCAATCGCCGGAGAGGCATCGACCAACCCCTTGTGCGCGATCTCGCTTGAATGAAAATGTCCGCGCGCGGCAATTTCATCGGCAATATTGCGGATTTCAAGGAGGCTGGCCCGCTGCGGCGGCTCCTTCACGAAGGTGCCGACGCCGGGCACCCGGGCCAGAAACCCTTCCTGGGTCAGTTCCTTCAGCGCCCGGTTGGCGGTCATCCGGCTGACCGAAAACTGCTCGACGATCTCGTTTTCTGAAAGCACCCGGCTGCCCGGCGCCCATTCGCGGCTGCGGATGCGGGCCAGAATGTGCTCCTTCAATTGAACATAGAGCGGCTGGGCTTGCGTGAGGACGAGGGAGGTCATCAAAGCGGCCTCACCCACTCGCCGCGCCGGTAGATGGCGGCGACCGGATTGAACCCGAGCGGATAGGCAAGTTGGCCCGGCTGATCGATATCCCACAGCACCAGATCTGATCTCTTGCCGGCCTCGATCGTGCCGCGATCATCCAGTCCCAGGGCGCGCGCCGCATTGCTGGTGACACCTGCCAGAACCTCTGCCGGTGTCAGGTCAAACAGGACGCACGCCATGTTCATGGCCGCCAGCAGCGAGTGAACCGGCGATGAGCCCGGATTGAGGTCGGTTGCAACGGCAATCGGTACCTCGGCGGCCCGCAGGGCATCGACCGGCGGCTTTTGCGTTTCGCGCAGGTAATAGAACGCACCGGGCAGCAAGACCGCGACGGTGCCGGCCGCAGCGATCGCATCGACGCCGCTTTGGCCGAGATACTCTATATGATCGACCGACAGCGCACCGTGTTTCGCCGCCATGATGGCGCCGCCCAGGTTGGACAGTTGTTCTGCATGCAGTTTTACCGGCAAATTCAATAACTTGGCGGCCTCAAAGACCTTTTCAGTCTCCTCGACACTGAGCGCGATGCCTTCACAGAACCCGTCGACCGCATCGGCCAGACCCGCATTTGCCACCGCCGGCAATGCCTTATCGCATACCAGCGCAATATAGCCTGCCCGGTCGTCCTTGAATTCAGGCGGAAACGCGTGCGCGCCCAAAAAACTCGTGATGATATCGACCGGCCGCACGTCGCCCAGCGCCCGCGCCGTGCGCAGCATCTTCAATTCGGTGTCTACATCGAGCCCGTAGCCCGATTTGACCTCAACGGTTGTCACCCCTTCGCTGAGCAATGCATCAAGCCGCGGCAGCGCGCTGGCCTTGAGGTCGGCCTCGCTGGCCGCCCGGGTTGCCTTGACCGTCGAAACGATGCCACCGCCAGCCCTGGCAATCTCCTCATAGCCGGCACCGTTCAGCCGCATCTCGAATTCATTGGCCCGGTTGCCGCCGTAGACCAGATGCGTATGGCAATCGATCAGCCCCGGCGTCATCACTCTGCCACCGCAATCGATGACATTGGCACAGGCCGGCGCATCGGATCGCCGGCCGGCCCAGCTGATCTCGTCACCGTCAACCAGCACGGCGCCGTCCTCGATCAAACCATAAGGCTCCTCACCGGCCATCGTGGCCAGGGTGGCGTTCTCCAACAGGATCGTTTGGGCATTCGGCATCGTCATATTTCCACTTGTATAAGGTTGTCTATACAGCTATAGAGACAGAATGACAATACGCAATATTTCACTGAACTCCGCGCTTTTGCCGGACGGCTGGCACAATGACGTAAGCGTTGAACTGGATGACGGCGGCAATATTGTTGCACTGCAACATGGCAGTGCCGACGGTTCAGTGCCGAAAGTGGACGGTTTTGCCGTCCCGGCTGTCGCCAATGTCCATTCCCATGCCCACCAGCGCGCCATGACCGGGCTGGCCGAGGTCTCCGGCCCCGGCACAGACAGTTTCTGGACCTGGCGCGAGGTCATGTACGGCTTTGCTGGCAAGATGGGACCGGACGAGCTGGAAGCCATCGCCGCCCAGCTCTATGTCGAGACACTGAAGAGCGGCTCATCGATCATCGGCGAATTCCAGTACCTGCACCATCAGCCCGACGGCACGCCGTACGACGAAACCGCCGAGATGAGTTTGCGCTGCCTGTCGGCGGCCGAGACCGCCGGCATCGCCATCACCATCCTGCCGACGCTGTACAATTACGGCGGTTTCGGCGGCCAGCCATCGACCGATGGCCAGCGCCGGTTTGTCAATGACGCCGGGCGCTATCTCGGCATCCTGGAGACCCTCAGCAAGGTCTCAACCGGCCACCCCTTGCGCCAGATCGGCATATCGCCCCATTCGTTGCGCGCCGTGACCAAAGAACTGCTCGAAGAGGTCATCACCGGCCTCGACGACCTTGACGATGCAGCCCCGATCCACATCCACGTCGCTGAGCAGATCAAAGAAGTCATCGACTGCATCGCCTGGTCCGGTGGCGCCCGGCCGGTAGAATATCTGCTAAGCGAATTTGACGTCGACGCCCGCTGGTGCGCAATCCACGCAACGCACATGAATGACGCAGAGACCAATGCAATGGCCAGATTGGAGTGCACCGCCGGCCTGTGCCCGACTACGGAAGCCAATCTCGGCGATGGTACCTTCAACGCCGGCCGTTTTCTCGAAGCCGGTGGTGTCATTGCGATTGGCTCAGACAGCCATATTACAGTCAGCCCGGCCGAAGACCTCCGCCAGCTGGAATATTCCCAGCGGCTGAAGTATCAGGCCCGCAATGTGCTTGCCGGCGGCCCGGAGCAGTCGACAGGACGCACACTGTTCGAAGCAGCCGCGAGCGGCGGTGCAACCGCAATGGCGCAGAACGTCGGTACCATAGAAGTCGGCAAGCGCTTCGATGTCGCGATCCTCGATCCCGATCACCCGGCTCTGATCGGCCGCACCGGCGATCAGGTGCTGGATTCATGGATTTTCTCAGGCGGCAACGCCTGCGTCCGTGACGTTTATGTCGCCGGGAAAAAAGTCGTCGACGAGCGCCGTCACATTCGCGAAGACGAGATACTGGCCAATTTCCGGGCTACAATTGCCCGCCTTCAGAAAGACTAGCGCAAATGACGACCCTCACCATCGGCTCATCTGCCCTGACACTTGACGACATCCGCACCATCCGCCGCACCGGCTTTTCGGTCGAGCTGGCCGGTGAAGCGCGCAGCGCTGTTGCCAAGGCGGCCCGGACCATCACCGACCTGCTTGGCGGCGATGCGCCGATCTATGGCGTCAACACCGGGTTCGGCAAACTGGCCAGCCAGAGCATCGCCGATGATGATCTCGAACAGTTGCAGATCAACCTGGTGCGCTCGCACGCCGCCGGCACCGGCCGCGCCATGCCTGGCGCAGTGACCCGGCTGATCATGCTGTTCAAGGCCCAGTCTCTCGCCGCCGGCCATTCCGGCATCCGCCCTGAAACCCTCGATCTCCTGATCGGCCTGATCAACAACGACGTCCTGCCGGTGATCCCCCGGCAGGGCTCGGTCGGCGCATCCGGCGATCTTGCCCCGCTTGCCCACATGTCGCTGGTCCTGATCGGTGAGGGCGAAGCCTTCTTTGAGGGCAAGCGCATGGCCGGCGCCAAGGCGCTGCAGGCAGCCGGCCTTGCCCCCGTCACCCTTGCACCCAAGGAGGGCCTTGCCCTGCTCAACGGAACCCAGGCCTCCACCGCCCTGGCGATTGATGCCCTGGCAACGGCGGAACGCAACCTCAAGGCCGCCACCATCGCCGGCGCCATGTCGACCGATGCGCTGATGGGCTCCGACACCCCGTTCGATCCGCGCATCCATGCGCTGAGACCCCACGCCGGCCAGCAGCGCCTCGCCGAAGCCTATCGCACCTTGATGGCCGGTAGCGAAATCCGCGCATCGCACGTGACCGGTGACGACAAGGTCCAGGACCCCTATTCGTTCCGCTGCCAGCCGCAGGTCATGGGCGCCTGCCTCGACATGCTGGAAATGACCGCCCGCACCCTGATCATCGAAGCCAATGCGGTGTCCGACAACCCGCTGGTTTTCCCCGATGATGGCGATGTCCTGTCCGGCGGCAATTTCCATGCCGAACCTGTCGCCTTTGCCGCCGACATGCTGGCGCTCGCCATCGCCGAGACCGGCGCCCTGGCCGAGCGCCGCATCGCCGAACTGACCGACACCAGCATTTCCAGCCTGCCGCCGTTCCTGACCTATGAACCCGGCCTCAACTCCGGTTACATGATGGCCCATGTCACCGCATCGGCTCTCGCCTCGGAGAACAAGCAGCTGGCCACACCTGCCTCGATCGACAGCCTGCCGACATCGGCCAACCAGGAAGACCATGTCTCGATGGCAACCCATGCTGCCTGGCGGCTGCGCCAGATGAACGCCAACACCCGCGCCATCATCGCCATTGAACTGCTGGCTGGCGCCGAAGGCATCGATTTCCGCCGGCCATTGAAAAGCTCGCCCGTGCTCGAAAGTGTACATGCCCTGATCCGTGCCAGGATCCCGCCGCGCAAGGTCGACCGCGAGTTTTCATCCGACATTGATGCGGTATGTGACCAGATTGCCGGCGGCGCGTTCGATGACATCACCGACATACTGGTCAAGCCAATTTAAGCGCGATACGGTGCGCGACTTGTGACGGAGTTATCGCATGACCGCAAACCTGTTTGACCTGACCGGAAAGACCGCCATCGTTACCGGGTCGAGCCGCGGCATCGGCCGGGCCATCGCGCTCGGGCTTGCCGGCGCCGGCGCCAATGTCGCCGGCAGCGCCCGCTCGGCAGGCGGCGCTGAGAAAACCGCGCAGGAAATCCGTGGTGCAGGCGGCAAGGCCATCGGTGTGTCCGGTGACATGACCAATCCCGGCGATGTCGCCGCCCTGGTCGGGCGCACCGTCGATGCGTTCGGCCAGCTCGACATCATGCACGCCAATGCCGGTATCGACATCACCCAGCCGGTCAACGACTTTTCGCCCGAAGAATTCACCAAGGTCATCGAAGGCAACCTGAACTCGACCTTCCTGTGCGCTCAGGCGGCGGCAAAACGGTTCATCAAACAGGGCACCGGCGGGTCGATCATCTTTACCTCGTCGAATGCCTCTGTCGCCGCATTCGTCAACCTGACGCCCTATTGCGCCTCGAAAGGCGGCATCGATGCGCTAGTCCGCGCAATGTCGGCCGAATACGGCCCGCACGGCATCAGGGTCAACGCCATCAATCCGGGCTACACCAATCACCAGATGAACCCGGGCAGCGAGACCATCATGGATGACAGCCGTTCAGCGATCATCGAGCGCACTCCATTGAGACGCATCGGCGATGTCGCCGAGATGGCCGGCCCGTCGATCTTTCTCGCCTCGGATGCGGCATCTTATGTCACTGGCGTCTGCATGATGGTCGATGGCGGCTGGTGCGCCACATGAAGCCGCTCAAGACAGGTGCCAGTTACAAGGGCGAGGTCTGGGCCAAACCGGCCGACCTTGCCTCGGCGCTTGGCAACACCGGCGTTGATGTCGTGTCGTCACCGGCCACCATCGGCTATCTGGAGATGGCCTGCCACCATGTCATCGACCCGCACTTCGAAGGCGATGAGGCAAGCGTCGGGGTCGGCTTCAACTTCCGCCATCTTGCCGCTGCCCACCTTGATGCCCCGATCGAGGTCTGCGCCGAACTGATCGAGCAGACCGACCGGCTGTTCACCTTCAAGGTTGAAGCCAGACAGGCAGGCAAGGCCATCATGACCGGCCAGCACGAACGCGCCGTCATCAATCTCGACCGGTTCCTGAAGAAAGAGCCAAGATGACCGGACCGATTGAGCTCACCGGGCATGATCTCAATCCTGAAAGCCTCGCTGCTGTCGCCGAGGGCGGTGCGCCGGTCACCATCGCCGATACGGCCCGCCGGGCCATGCGGACGGGCCGCGCCGTTGTTGACAAATATATCGCCGAGGGCATCCCGGCCTATGGCCTCAACACCGGTCTGGGCGCGCGGGCTGCCGAAACCCTGCCGGCAGACGAGATCGCCGCCTTTTCGGCCCACCTGGTGCGCGGCCGGGCGCAGGGCATCGGCGCACCGCTTCTGCCCGCCGAGGTCCGGGCCGTCATGCTTGCCCGCCTCAACACATTGCTGACCGGCGCCGCCGGCGCCAGTCCGCACATCGCCGATCACCTTGCCGAAGCGCTCAACAGGAACATCATCGCCGTCATGCCGCGCACCGCCTCGATCGGCGCAGGCGACCTGACCGCCATGGCCGCCCTGCCGTTCGCCCTGATCGGCGAGGGTGAAATCCTCATCGACGGCGCGCCGGTCCCAGCGGCTGAAGCGCTCAAGGCGCATGGCCTTGAGCCCCTGGAGCTTGGGCCCAAGGACGGGCTCGTGCTGTGCAACATCACCGCCTTTTCGGTCGGTCTTGCCGGCCTCGCTGCCAATGCGGCACGCCGCGCCCTGACCGGCCTGCAGATCGCCGCCGCCCTGTCCTTTGAAGGATTTCGCGGCAACACATCGCCACTTGAAGATGCCGTTGCCGGCACCCGGCCGCAAGCCGGCCAGGTTGTGGCGGCAGCACAATTGCGCCACCTTTTGCAAGGGGGACTGCTCCTCGACCAGGGCGCCGCCCGGCGCCTGCAGGACCCGCTGTCGTTCCGCTGTGTTGCCCAGGTCAACGGCTCGGCAGGCGCGCAGCTCGGCGCACTCGAAGACGCCGTGACGATCGAGCTCAACCATTCAGCCGACAACCCGCTGGTCCTGGTCGGCGAAAACCGCATCACCTCAAGCGGCAATTTCCATCTGCCGCACCTGTCGCTGCAGATTGACGGCACCGCCCGCGCCCTTGCCTGGTCGGCCAACGATGCTGTTTCACGCATCCAGCGCATGATGAACGCCGCGCTCTCCGGCCTGCCGCCGCTGCTCTCCAGCCATGCGACCGGCCGCGCCGGCTTCGGCCCGCTGCTCAAGCCGCTCGAAGCCTTGCGCGCCGAGATCATCCATCTGTCAGCCCCGGTCCCGGTCATGGCCAGCCACAATGCCGATGGCATCGAGGACAGCTTAACCTTCGCCCCGCTGGCCGCACAAAAGCTGAGCCAGCTGACCGCAAAACTGAACCTCATTGCCGCCTTCGAGCTCATCGCCGCGGCCCAGGCTGTCGATCTGGCCCAGCCGCAAAAGGTCGCCCCGCGCCTGGCCAAGGTGCACCGCGCGGTCCGCGGGATATGCCCGTTCATCGAAGAAGACCGCCCGCTCGGCCGGCAGATCGAGGCCGTTGCTGAAGAACTGGTCGCCAGCGGCAGGCTGGCACAGATCACCGGGCTGACAGATGGATGAGCTCACCGTGCACCAACGAGAACGCGGAGGCCAAGTCCGGCAAACAGCACTGCCACGCATTCATTGCACAATTGGCTGATGCGCGGGCTGCGTTGCAGGCTCTGGTTCAAGCGTGCCGACAACAAGCCGTAAACAAGAAAGACCAGGAACGTCTGCGCCACCAATACCAGCCCCATTCCAAAAATGGTCATTTGCGGATTGGCCGCGCTGGGCGGCACGAACTGTGGCAGGAACGCCACGAAGAACAGTGTCAGCTTCGGGTTCAGAAGGTTGATCAACGCACCCTGCAGAACGATCCGAGCTCCCTTTACAGTCACGGGCGCCGTTCCGAGCGCTGCCCGGCGGTGGCGCCAGGCCTGCACGCCGAGATAAATGAGATAGAGCGCGCCCAGTATCCTCAAAGTGTCGTATACAACCGGATTCGCCATCAGCAGCGCTGACAGTCCGAGACCTGCTGCGGCCAGATGTGGGATGACCCCGACAGCCCCGGCCACGGCGCCCCAGAATGCGCCGCGTCTGCCTTGAGACAGCCCGCATGAGATGGCAAACAGCACGCCCGTGCCGGGAATAATGGCCAGCAGCAGCGAGACAAAGACGAACTCAAGCGACATCGCAAACCTCACTGGATCCGTGTTGACCCGCGCGGCGGAAGATTGAAGCAAAGACTGAAATTGCCGCAATCTGACCGGACAGAACCGCCGGCCAGATCAGGGCAAACTGCGCATCGAAGTATTTTTGCGGCCCAAACGAGACCAGCGCCATAAGGGCAGCCGCGCCTGCGAGTATTCGGCCGGCTGTCGTTGTTGATGGTCCAAGGCACAGTGCCGCGGTGGCTGCGGCAAGCGATGCGCCCAGAAACGGACCGATCCCGAAGAGTGGAGTTACCGCGGGTGGATGCGGCGCGACGCCTGCGTACAGCGAACCAAGCATGATCCCCTGCAGAATGAGGAGTGCGGCCAAACCGGCACTTGCATTTCGTTCGTGAGATGACATGTTGCTCTCCATAAGCGTAATTATATGTACGGTTGCAAATATCCGTAATGTGAATTACGGTTACTGTCAAGCAGGAAATGAAGGGCCCGGCATGCGCGACGAAAAAAAGACCATTCGGCAGAAGCAGATCGAACAGGCGGCATATGCCGTGCTGCAGGAAAAGGGTTATGCAGGAACCTCGATGCTCGCGATCGCGCGCAAGGCGCGGGCGTCCAACGAGACGCTTTACAACTGGTATGGCGACAAGGTCGGTCTGTTCAAGGCGCTCGTAGCGCGCAATGCCCACGAAATCAGGGCAATGCTCGAGACGCGGATCAAGTCTGAAAGCGATGCACTTGACACGTTGACCGTCCTCGGGCCGATGCTGCTTGCAGTGCTGACCGGCGCCAGGGCCGTCGCACTAAACCGTGCCGCAGCCGCCGATCCCAGCGGCGATTTGGGCCAGGCCATTTCAGCGGAAGGGCGCGAGACGATCGCCCCCCTTATCACGCAAGTTCTACTGCAGGCGCGCGATCAGGGTAAACTCAACTTCCCCGACCCAGGCGAAGCAGTAGAACTTTATCTCAATCTGTTGATCGGCGATCTACAGATCCGCCGCGTCATCGGGCGTGCGCCTGAGCCGACGGACAAAGAGCGCAAGCGCCGTTCAAACCAGGCCGTGGACGCGCTGGTCCGGCTGCTGCCCCCGTGACCACGCGACTAAATCCTAAGCGTAAACCAGCTCCTGGCCGATGCCCATCGCCTTGGCTTTATTGAGCATCGCTGCACCGAGCGCGATATCGGACAGGGATAGCCCGCGATGCCAGAACAGGATGGTTTCGTCATCGGTTTCCCGGCCCGGTTTGGCGCCGGTCACGATCTCACACAATTCGCCATGCACTGTTTCTTCGCTCACCGTGCCGGCATCGATCTGCGGCCTCAAGGCGCCAAGCTTGCCGGACCGGAACTGGCCGGCATCATCGATGACGATCTTGTCCATGATATCGGGCAGGGAAAACTCCAGCGCACTTACCGTGCCATAGGGAATGACCGTTGCGCCCTTCTTGATCCATGCCGTCTTGAACAGCTCGCAGCGTTCATCGAGCCGCGAGGCCTCGACCATGATGTCGGCGCCGTCGAGGCAGTCGCGCCAGTTGTCGGTGACAAACACCGGTTTGCCGAGATCGGCCTCGAGCCTGGCGCCAAACGCATCCCGGCTTTCCGGCCGGCGCGAATGCACCCTGATCTCGTCAAACCCGAACAGATGATCGAGCAGCCTGACGTTCCAGTACGACGAGCCGCGCGCGCCGATGTTGCCCATCGTCTTTGACCCGCTGCGCCCGAGATATTTCGCCCCGAGCGCGGTCATCGCCCCGGTGCGCATGTCGGTGATCGCCGTTGCATCGAGGATCGCCAGCGGCATGCCGGTCTCGGGACTGAACAGATTGAGCAGCGCCATCTCCGAGGGCAGCCCGCGCTTGTAGTTGTCGACGTAATCACCGACGATCTTGACGCCGGCAAACCCGAGCGGTGCCACATAGCCGCGCAGCACATTGAAATGCCCCCGGAACGCCGGATCGGGCGTCAGGTGCATGCGCGGCTCGATCACCGTCTCACCGTTGCCCTGTGCTGCCAGGCCCGCCTCGACGGCATCGAGAATTTCGTCATCGCTCATCGCCAGGCGAGCGATATCCGGCCCGCTCAGCCAGGTCAGCGTAACCGGCTGGCCAGAACCGCTCAAGGGTTCAACCGGCCGGTTTGCTTAAGATACGCGATGATCTCGTCTGCCGACTGCTCGGCATCGAGTTTAACCGTGTCCAGAATGATTTCAGCCAGCTCAGGCAACTCATAGTCACTGTCGATGCCGGTGAAGTTCTTGATCTCGCCGCGCCGCGCCTTGACATAAAGGCCTTTGACATCGCGCTGTTCGCACACCTCCAGCGGTGTCTCGACATAGACTTCGAGAAACTCGCCATCGTCCATCATGTCGCGCGCCATTCGCCGCTCCGATCTGAACGGTGAGATGAACGAGGCCAGCACGATCAGCCCGGCATCGGCCATCAGCTTGGCGACTTCTGCAACCCGGCGGATGTT